>NZ_JBHIPW010000006.1:0-123631 GCF_042196265.1 Bartonella sp. AP1QHHD | reverse complement strand
CTCACTCCCGTATATCGACACAAAGCCCTTACCTGATCCCACACCAAAACCTGTTTCATGCTCCTCTGAATGGCTTTTATGATGATCTGTCATGCCATCAATCGTCACATTTTCTGCTGTCACATTGATATCTTGACCGGAAAGCAGATGAGAAGCAGAAATCTTGGCTTCTCCTTGTGCGTCTAACACGATGTTTCCCGTCGCCCCAAGGATAGAGGAGACCGTTGTGGTATGCGATTGAGATGTATCGGACGATTTCTCATGCAAAAAGCCACTTGATGACGATTGTGCTTGCTGGTCCAAGTGTTCTTGGGCGCCTTTGATAGTAATCTTTCCCCCAGAGTGAATGGTAATATCCGCTTGTTTTTGATCTCCCAGTGCTTTCTCTCCTGACGTTTCCTCTGCCTTACCGGCTACGAGCGTCGAGGCGACAACTTCCATGTTGTTTCCGGAATCAATGGCAATGCCTTCACCCCCTGTTATGCTTGACCCCACAACTTGGCTCACATCCATCTTGTTATGCTCAGATTTGCTGCTACTGAATGCTCCACCGTCTTTATGTTATGACATCTCATAATGTAAGCTATCCTCTGCATTATTGATCAGGACATCGTTGCTGGCTTTCAGCCCTACCTTGCCATCAGCCGCAATGGAACTACCTGTGATGCTAAGATCATGCGGTTTGCCATCCTGCCCTGCAATGACAGTGGTATCACCTCCCGATTTTATCGAAGAGCCAACCGCATGAGAGGCTTGCATATCCACTTTCGTGTTTTTGCCCTGAAGATGATACTCCATCTCATCGTTTCTTACCCCTATCGCTATTTCCCCTTGGGCACCAAGACCAACATTGCCCTTGGCATCTATATCGGAAGCAGCAATATGGATATCGCCACCCGATAGAACAGTGGTCTCTTTTCCAGAACTTAAATGAGAGCCATTGTGCACGGCGACATGAAAGGTTTGATCCCCGCGATGACTATTGGTACTGTTGCGTGTGGCATCAATCGAAACATTCCTCTCAGCTTGTAAGGAAAGATTATCCGTTGCTTGAACATCAGAGCCTAGAATATTCAAATCTTGTCCAGAGAGAAGTGGGCTTGATGTACTTTGAAAAATATTTTTTTAAAACAAATGTGTGAATACACAACAACAAGTGTATTCCGTTTAGGGCGTTCTGTTTTGCATGAGGAGTATGATCCCATTAAAAAATGCAATAAACAAAAATGTAAGACAATGCATCATCTTCATTTTCATTATTTAAAAGACATTACTCTAAATGCTTTTGAAAACCGTAAAGCTAAATTAAAAGAAGATGATAAAGTTGGAAACTAGTTTTTCTTTTTGTAACTTTATATTCTTCTCCAATGAGGCTGTATTCCCGTTTCAGAACTTACTCCAACAGATATACGCAATACGCTCGCTCTAATCTGGCATATAAAAGTAAACTAAAGTTCATCACTGATTATGATCTTGTCCTATTTCTGAGATTAATTAAATACTTTTCACTTAAGCGTAAAATGATAGCCGTAATATAAGATTTTATGTAATAAGTAGTTATAAAATCGATGCATACTACTAATTCGCCTTTTATAATATAAAACTTTTTTAAGCCTTATAATACAAAATGATACCACTAAAAATGAAGGGATTAAGAGAGATAAAATAGAGAGCTAATAAAATAAAGGCCCCGTTAAACGAGGCCTTAGTATTTTTTGTGCTGATAATTTTATTTTTACGAAATTAGAATTTGTAAGCGACACCTACACGGAAGTCATTGGTTTTGTAATTAAATTCACGTGTATCGTTGGCGAATTTCTTTTTACCAAAATCGGAGTAACGGTATTCTGCACGTAAAAGAACGTTGTCTGTCATTGCAAAGTCAACTCCACCACCAATAGTGAAACCAACCATTGTCTTCGTGTCATCAGCCCAAGTACCACCAGTCAAATCTACATTTTGCTTAACTGGTGGGTTTTCCACCACATTAGCATTCTGCTCAACTTTAGCTCTCTCTCCTTTTCCTGCAACTGACTGAATGCCCTGTACCTGCGCATAGGCAATACCACCAGCAATATAAGGCATAATACGGTCAACAGCAGCAAAACCGATACGAACGCGTGTAGCACCAGACCATTTTTCTTTGTAACTGTGCTTTTCCGTTACCTTGTCGCCTTTTTCAAACTGTTGCTGACCTTTTAATTCAACCTTAGCTTTTTCAAGGGCAGCATTAAAATCTGCTGCATTTTTTTCAGTAAGAGTCAATTCACGGGCTGTTTTTGATTCTTCACGGTCCGCCCAAACTGCATCAGTTTCAACACCGAGAATGAGACCATTTCCGAGGTCTACGTTAGATCCGGCATAAATCCCACCCATGAAACCAGAAGGACTAGGTGTGTTATCTTTTTTGAAAAGTTCTTTATCTTCTCCTGGAATAGTTACTTTAGTTTTACTCGAAAAGTTACCAACTTGACCACCAAGATAAAAGCCTGTCCAAGAAAATGAAGGGGCTGCTGCGATAACTGCTGGGGCTGTTTCACGAGGGATGATAATATCAGCAGCTTGTGCTGCAGAAGCTGAAATTAAAGCGGCAATAGAAGTTGCTATTAAAGATTTTGTATTCATAATTTTGCTCCTAAATTAACTATCAAACGACCTTACAAGATTACAGATAGAAAAGCTGTAGTAAAAATATCACAATCATACAAATAAAACCCCAGAAAACAGCGGTTTTTTAAAAGTCAATATCTTTTGGAAATTTAATTTTTTATTAATACTTTTTATTCATAATTGCACTTTTGATGAAATTAGAACTTGTAAGCGATACTTACACGAAAGTCATTGCTTTTGTAGACTAGTTTAAGATAATCCTTTTTAAATTCCTTCTTAGCAAAGTCTAAGTAACAGTATTCCGCACGAAGCAGAATATGATCTGTCATCGCGAAATCTATACCACCACCAAGGATAAAACCCTCCATCGTTTTTGTTTTATCAAATACTGTAGCAGAAACTCTTTACTTGGCTTACCCATTTTCCCAACTTTTTTGTTCCTGAAACTTTACCAACACCTTGTATTTGCGCATAAGCAATACCACCAGCCACATAAGGCATAATGCTGTCAGCGACAGAAAAACCAACACGAACCCGTGTTGCACCAGACCATTTTCTTTGAAACCAATGCGATACACTGCTGTGTCACCCTTTTGAAACTTTTCATTTTCATCCAATGTGACACCAGCATCTTTAAATTTATCATTAAAATCATCAATCACAAGAATCTTTGAGACCGTCTTCGTCTCTCCTCGGTCTGCCCAGACTGCATCGGTTTCAACACCTAGAATGAGAACATTTCCAAGATCTACGTTGGAACCTAAATAAATACCACCGATGAAACCGGAAGGCATAGGTAGTGCATCTTTATCTAAAGTTTTTTCTTTTGTCTCAAAATCAAATACATAAACTTTGACTTAAAAAGTTGCCAACTTAACTACCAAGATAAAAACCTGTCTAAGAACACGAAAGAGCTGTGATAACTGTTGGAGCTGTTTTACGAGGAATGACAATATCAGCAGCTTGTGCCGCAGAAGCTGTAGTCATAGCGATAACAAAAGTTGTTACTAAAGATTTTATATTCGTAAACTTTGCTCCTCATTTATTTACGAGCACAGTATTATACGACTACAAAAAAAACGCTGTAGTAAAATGATACAATCATAGGAAACGAAAGCTGACGCAAGATAAAGTCATTTCATAACTTCACGTTTCATAAGAATTTTCATAAGAAATTGTAAGTTACAAGTATGTGTAAATTATTGATTCTATGGCATAATTGTTATCTGTCATTTATAAAAATCTTTTTAAGAAAATCTAAATAATATCTTTTACTCCCCTAATAAATATAGGGTATGTGATAATATAACAACAGAAAAGAATAGAGGCCCTGTCTTTGACAGAGCCTCTTGGAAGTTTATTTCGTTGTTGACGAAATTAGAATTTGTAAGCAACACCTACACGGAAATCATTGGTTTTGTATGCTAATTTATCCCCGTCCTTTACAAATGCTTTTTTACCATAGTCTGAGTAACGATATTCTGCACGCAATAGAACATTGTCTGTCATTGCAAAATCAATACCACCACCTACAGTGAAACCAACCATCGTTTTCGTTTCATCAAACACTTTAGCAGAAGCAATTTCGGCACCATCAGCTGTCGCTGCCTTAAGAGAATCAACCACTTGCAGCTGCGTATAAGCAATACCACCAGCAACATAAGGCATAATGCGATCAACGGCTGCAAAACCAACACGAACGCGTGTTGCACCAGACCATTTTTCTTTTATAGAGGTGCTATCTATACGTTTGTCATCCTTCGTGACATTATCAATACTTTTTCCTGAAACAAATGTAGCTTTCGCTACTGTAAGCTTATCTTTGAAACTGTCAAGGCCTGCTTCCCCAATGACTGCTGAATGCGCTTTTGAATCTTCGCGGTCAGCCCAGACTGCATCGGTTTCAACACCTAGAATGAGGCCATTTCCAAGATCTACGTTAGAACCTACATAAATACCACCCATAAAACCGGAAGGCTTAGGTGTCCAGTCTTTATCTGTAATTTTCTTTTTTGTTTCTGAATCAACTACATCAACTTTACCTGAAAAGTTACCAACTTGACCACCGATATAAAAGCCTGTCCAAGAAAATGAAGGGGCTGAGATAACTGCTGGGGCTGTTTCACGAGGGATGATAACATCAGCAGCTTGTGCTGCAGAAGCTGCTGCTATAGCGATAACAGAAGTTGTTACTAAAGATTTTATATTCATAAACTTTGCTCCTAATTTATTTATGAGCACAGTGCTACAAGATTACAGAAAGAAAAGCTGTAGTAAAAATGATACAGTCACAGAAAATGGAGGGCACATCCCAGACAAAATCGCTTCATAGCTTGATTTTGTACGAAAAACCTAAAGATATATATATATATAACTTATTGATTTTTAAATGTAATTCTTGTTTATTGTCTATGATTTTTTTAAGAAAACCTGAATAATATCTTTTCATATCCACAATAAATTATGTATTGTGTGATAATATGGCAACAGAAAATAACAGAGGCGCTGTTAAAGACGGCGCCTCTGTTATTTAACTTATCATCTGTTAAAATTTGTAAGCAACACCAACTCGGAAATCATTGGTTTTGTAAGATGTCTCATATTTATCATTTGAGAATTTCTTTTTACCAAAATCAGAGTAACGATATTCCGCACGGACAATAACGTTATTGGTCATTGCTAAATCAACACCAGCACCCAGAGTGTAACCAACAAGGGTCTTTGTTTCATCAGACAAGGTACCAGAAGCTATTACTTTATCTGAATCTTTGCCTGTTATTGAAATCGATGCAGTATCTTGAAGCTGCGTATAGGCGATACCACCAGCAACATAAGGCATAATGCGTTCAGCTGCAAAACCAATACGTACACGTGTCGCACCAGCCCACTTTTCTTTAAACGTGAAACTGTGGGTTCGTTTAGCACCAGCTTCAAGCGCATCTTTACCAATATTAATTCCAGATTCTGTTAATATCTTCTTAATATAATTTATGTGATTTGGAGCAATAACATATGTGTTTCCTGTCTTCGTATCATCTTTATTAGACCACATGATATCTGTATCAACACCTAGAATAAGGCCATTACCAAGATCAACGTTGGAACCTGCATAAAGACCACCCATGAAACCAGATAGTTTAGGCAAAAGGTCATCAGGCACTGGAATCTTTTTTCCATTACTGAGAATATCCATTTTCGTTTTACCCGAAAAACCACCAATCTGGCCCCCAACATAAAAACCTGTCCAAGAAAAAGTTGGAGCAACAATAACGGGAGCAACAGGTGTTGGACTTGGGGGAACAATAACATCTGCTGCTTGTGCTGCTGAAGCTGAAACAAAAGCGAAAGCAGAAGCTGTTATTAACCATTTCATATTCATATTTTCTCTCCATAGCTGAATATTTATTTGAACACACCATTTCATATAGAGCCCCATCTTCAGATATCTGTAGCAAAAATGATACACTTATAAAAAAAACAAAAAGCCAATCAAAGTACCCTTAATTGCTTGATCTGTAATAAATGAGAATAAAACTATGCCCATGCACAAATGATCTCTTTTTCTCACATTTGCTCTCCTTTATAAATTTTGTAAAAAAAACTGCGTCACAATACCCTCCGTGTAAAGCGTGTGCTATTGGAATGAAAATATAATATATTGATTTATAATGAAAAAATATCTTTTATATTAATTCGTCTGCAATATTGAAGATGTTCTTATCTTAAGCCTTTTTATATTAAAGAAACCAAAACCATCCCCCCTGCACCTCACAAACGAGCAAGTGTGTGAATAGCTCTTTGATTGTTTTTTCTTCATTGTAAAGAATGCTTATACCGCATAAAACAAGATCTCCACTACCCCATGGACTGCAACAAGATTACATGCAATTTCATTACACTTGCTCTTTGTTTTTAATTTAGGCATTTATGCCTTTTTGACATACTTACCATTTTTTTCTTCTCTCAACCTTATAGTAAATCTTTTCAGAGCTTCAGCCTTATTTGTAGGATATCATTTCATACTCCTTTACAAGACTAAATTGAAAAAAATACCTAAAGACAGACAACCGGTATAATAAACATTAAAACTTATATAGAAATCTCCTTAAAGCTGAAAAAACGAGAAATCTTTCTTAAAGTTTTCACACCACACCTTGCTTTAAAAATCATGAATTTGGCAGAAAAAATATCTGATATTTTGAATCATAGACAAATGAATATTTTATAAATTCTGTAGTCGAAGCATACCATCAAAGATCAAAAGTTTAACATTTTTGTTGCTTCACTCGATTTTGATGAAGTATCCTCTCAGATCCTCTCTGCAAACAGCTTAGTTTCTTGTCAAGAGGATTTTTCTTAACTCCTTACTTATGTGATTCACTTAACTAAAGGCTCTCTGGACAAGCCCTACTCTAAAAACACTTATCAAGGAGTTTTATATGCGCTGTATAGTCACGCTTAAATGACAGTATTTACAGTATAACAGCGTAACCCAAAATCGGGAGGTTATATTTATCCAAACCCATGAATTTTGTAACGAGCGATTGCCATTATACAGAGTATTCTTACACCGAAATCCACCTCCCCATATCTTTTCCAAATAGTACTCTTCACCCCCTCCGTACACAATTATAATACCCTTTGCGAACAACTGCTCCTCCACTTTTCAAATGATAAAAAATATCTCCTCTCTTCAATTCCCGATCATACGTTAGACCTCTTGATGTTGTTTTCTTACTTTTTAATAACTCATTGGACTTCGTCTAAATAAATCTGGTCGTCTTCCTTTCCTTAATCCTTTTTTAGGCTTTTGAAATCTTTTTTTACCAGAATATGATACAGGTACTAACTCAGCTGCTGTTATGCATTGGTTGTTATGCGTGCAAGAAAGTTCCATTTGAACAACTTCAGAGAAGATCTTGCTCAACTGTTCACTAGAAAAAAGATCTCTAGGAGGAACAAGAGAAGGTATACCCTCTATTAACTTTTGAGAAGACAAGAAAGAAGCACCCTGAGCTACAGAGATTGAAGCAAACGTAGCAAAAGCCGTAATAAAATATTTTATGTTCATAAATTTAACCTCGTATAAATATCCATAATGGATTTATCTAGTGTCTTCATTGCAAATTTCCAGAAAAAATAGCATGTTTATAGATAAAAAGTGAGAATCCTCAAAAAACAAGGCTTTGAAGCATTTTAATTTTAAAATAAATGCAAATTGCACTACTTTACAAACATAGAAATCACTTGTTTGGCAATGCATAAAAGCACAAAATATCGTCTGGGGAGAATAAACTACACAAATGTCATATCAACATATTGATTTATAAATCCCCCTATTGAATGAGCGCTCTCAGTATCATAAGATTATCTTATTTTAAATTCGCTCATTATACATTAAGAAAAATTATTCGCTTACATGTCATAAATGAGGTTGATATATGGATAAGACTCTTGAAAAAAGGAGTTTTATCTTATAAAGTCATTTAAACGCAAAAGTTACTATAACATTTTAACTTGGTAAAAGCATATTCCTTGCTAACTTGTTTCTAGGTCACTTTCTAGGTGTCGTTCTTTGCATTGTTCAGTATAATCGTGGTTATCTTTATATATTAATCATATAATATATTGATTTATAATGATAATATAGCGTTATCCATATTAAATTAGAACTCCGAATACCATAAAACCCTTTCATTCCAAATCTTCCTCATGTTGAATCAACCAAAACCATTTGTTTGTACATTACAAGTGGGGAAGCCTATGTGGAGTGAAACTGTACAATAAAGGACTAAAAATGCCTTTTATGAAATGTCTCCAGTGCCAAGGGTTGTCGCAAAATTGGGTGTTGGCAAAATGTGTGATAGTAGCGGCTTGTTAACTCTATAAGCGTAAGATGGTAGTGTTCAATAGATTTTATATTGGTATTGGAGGCTTTATCGTTATATCTTTTATGAGCACCGCCGTAAAATGAACTTGGGTGTCGGTTTCTTTACAAAAAGTACATGAATTAGCAACACAAATATATTCCGTTTAGGGCGTTCTGTTTTACATGAAGAACGTAAATCCATTAAAAAAGCATGAGGCAATGCGTAATCTCTATTATTTAACAGACATTGCTTTAAATACTTTTGAAAGTCGTAAAGTAGAATTAAAAATGATGGTAAAGATGAGATTGGTTTTTTACATTTACACATTCATATTCTCCCCCAATTAGGCTGTATACCGGTTTCAGAGATTTAAGTCTTCCAACCTACCGTATGTTTCCAGCCTCTCCTCAAAATTGCTTTGTTTCAAATAAAAGCTGTTACAAAAATAAAAAATATGAATTCGCAAAAGTACCTTTATTGCCTAAACTTCAAATGAAATAGCACTTAAGAATTTATTATAATTCTTATCAGAAAAGATGAGAGGATAAAATGCCCATAATGTACAAGCATTTTGTCCTCTCACATCAATAATTAACTCCATTTAAAAGCCAATTTTAAAGTTAGCTATGCGCAAAAATATCAACTTCCGCCCATCCTAAAAGATCAAGCCTAGCTCTCATAGGCAAAAATTGAAAGCATGCCTTGGCAACATTTTCTCGCTCTTCACGTCTTAAACGTTCTTCAAATATAACCTTTAAACGATGCAAATATAACACATCCGACGCAGCATATTCAATTTGTGCCTGTGATAACGTTTCTGCCGCCCAATCCGAAGATTGTTGCTGTTTAGAAATATTCACATTCAGCAATTCATTACAAATTTCTTTCAAGCCATGACGATCCGTATAAGTGCGCGTGAGTTTCGAAGCAATCTTTGTACAAAAAATAGCCTCTGGCATAACACCAAATGTATGTGCTAAAATAGCAAGATCAAAACGCCCAAAATGGAATATTTTTACGACTGCTTTATCTTCAAGAAGCTTGACCAAATTAGGTGCATTCTTTTGTCCTTTAGCAATCTGTATAATATCAGCAGTACCATCTCCAGAAGAAAGCTGAACAACGCATAAACGATCACGATGGGGTTGTAATCCTAAAGTTTCAGTATCAATCGCAACAGCATCAGTTTGATAATTATCTAAGTTTGGTAAATCACCTTGATGAACGCGAATCTCAGCCATTTACCCTCCTACTTGCTAAAGCAGCAAGAATACGCGCCCAAGACCGCTGCCCCTTATGAAACGATTTTAAATTATACTTTTCATTAGGAGAATGAATACGGTCATCAGCCAGTCCAAAACCAACCAAAAGAGTTTCCATACCAAGAATTGACCGAAAATCTGCTACAATTGGGATCGAGCCCCCCATGGCTGTCAAGACAGCAGGCACTTCCCACTCTTGTGATAAGGCATCCTTCGCCTCCTTGATAAAAGATGAATCATCAGAAATCTGAAGTGCCGGAGAAGAACCGTGATTCTTAAATTCAACCTTACAATCAGCAGGAATTGAGCTACGTACATAATCACGCAACGCTTGGCGTATTTTCTCTGGATCTTGCTTATGCACCAAACGACACGATACTTTTGCACTCGCTTGAGAAGCAATAACTGTTTTCATCCCTTCCCCTTCATAGCCGCCACTAATACCATTAATTTCCATGGTAGGACGTGCCCATACAAGCTCTAAAATGCTCCGCCCTTTTTCACCAGCTGGAACGGAAAGTCCTATAGGACCAAGAAAATTTTCAGCAGTACAATTAAGTGCATTCCATGATTGTAAAATCTGTGGAGGTGTTTCTTCTACGCCATCATAAAAACCAGGAAGTGTTGCCCTATTATTTTCATCGTGAAGTCCTGCTAAGATTTTCGTTAAAATACGAATGGGGTTAGCTGCTACTCCTCCAAAATAACCAGAATGCAAATCACGATTCGCTGCTGTGATAATAATCTCTTCTGCCATAATTCCCCGAAGAGAAAGAGCAATAGATGGTGTATCCGCATCCCACATTGACGTGTCACAAACTAATGCATAATCTGCCTTAAGTTCATCTGTATTTGCTTTTAAAAAAGGAATAAGGGAAGGAGAAGCACATTCTTCTTCTCCCTCAAATAAAACAGTAACTTTAATAGGAAGCTGCCCTGTTTCTTTCTTAAATGCACGACATGCTTCAATAAAAGTCATCAACTGACCTTTGTCATCTGAAGCTCCACGAGCACAAATAACTTTCTCTCCATCTCTCTCTTTTAAAGAAGGTGTAAATGGATCATCCTCCCATAAACTCAATGGATCAACAGGTTGAACATCATAATGTCCGTA
The DNA here is from genome assembly GCF_042196265.1 of Bartonella sp. AP1QHHD. Classification (NCBI taxonomy): domain Bacteria; kingdom Pseudomonadati; phylum Pseudomonadota; class Alphaproteobacteria; order Hyphomicrobiales; family Bartonellaceae; genus Bartonella; species Bartonella sp. AP1QHHD. Next base: position 112,775 of record NZ_JBHIPW010000006.1, on the reverse strand, counting down.
AAACAACACATGCAAACAATCATCTGAAGGTCCTGGATGATGCCCAACAACCATTGGATGCCCCGGCGTATCACGGCGTGAAGCCTCAAAACCGATGCTTTTTAAATCCTCTACTAACCAATCAGCTGCTTTACGACATGCATCCTTGTAAGCCGAGTCTGTAGAAATCGATTGAAAACGTAAAAGAGAAAAAAGGCGTTCAAGGCTCTTCTCTATATTTCCATCAAGATGTGTTAGTACTTTATTCAGCATAAAAAAAACCTTTCAAGCCTTGTGTAATTATATTATAGATGCGATGACTTTAAGCCTCTTGTAAGATTTTGCAAGACACCTTATTCATTTTTGACATTGTGAGCAGTAAAAACTTGAACGTCCAGCCTGTAAAATGCGCATAATAGGCGCTCCACATTCCAAACATTGCTTGCCTTCTCGTCCATAAACTGAAAAAGTATGCTGAAAATAACCAAGCGAACCATCTATATGCATATAATCACGTAAAGAAGAGCCACCAGACAAAATGGCTTCAGAAATCACATTGCATATATTTTGTGCTAAAGAATCTGCAAATTCACGTGCACGTGCCGTTTTTGATGCCAATGTAAATGCACCACGTTGTGGAGACAAACGACTCCGCCAAAGTGCTTCGCAAACATAAATATTCCCAAGACCTGCAACAATAGACTGATCAAGTAAAACACCCTTGAGAGACATTTTTTTATTAACAAAAGCCTTTTGTAAATAACGACCAGAAAACGAATTACTCATAGGTTCAAGACCTAGCTTATTTAAAAGTGGATGTTCATAAAGCTTATCCGTATCGACTAAAAGCATAAACCCAAAGCGACGCACATCATTATAAATAAGACGATAAACGTCACCATTCTTTGTCTGAATCTCCATGACAAAATGATCATGTTTAACTAATTTACTTGACGCTGAACAAGCTTTTCTTAAAAAATCATTCTCTATACGCCATGAACCAGACATTCCTAAATGGCTTAAAATCGTTTCATCCTGAGAAAGATGAAATAATAAATATTTCGCACGCCGGCCAAGTTCTATAATTGTTCTGCCAATAAGGCGCTCAGAAAAAGCCTCAGGAAAAGGAAAGCGCAAATCTCTACGATTAAGTTTGACAGATACTATCTTTGCATCAGTTACAACGGACTCAAGTCCACGACGAACTGTCTCTACTTCAGGAAGCTCAGGCATTACTCTTCTTTAATAATTATACACTTTCCAATCGTATCTCTGATAAATTGACTTCTTCCCACCCCTCAAAGAACGAAGACTTCCTCTACATCTACTAAACAAATTCTTGATGAGTGGATTTTACTTGGATTCCTACTCATGTGAGTCATTTAACTAAAGGCTTTATGGCCAAACCCTGCCTTGAATATATACCACACACTCTAAAATACTTAACGTATCAATGAGGCTTACATCCCACCCCACCTCAAATGACCGTGTTTTATGGTAACAAAATTAAGCCCATTCACCCTTACGAAATACAGGAACTCTTACACCATCTTGGGTAATGCCATCTATGTCAATTTCACCAGAACCAATCATCCAGTCAATATGAATGACACTTTTATTCCCACCACGTGCTGCAATCTCTTCTGACGTCAATGATGCCCCATCTAAAAAGCATTTGGAATAACACTGCCCTAAAGCAATATGACATGCAGCATTTTCATCAAATAAGGTATTATAAAAAAGGAGGCCACTTTTAGAAATTGGTGAAGAATGGGGCACAAGGGCAACTTCGCCCAACCGGCTTGCACCCTCATCACTTTGCAAAACCTGCTGTAAAACTTCTTGGCCTGTTGATGCACGAGCCTCAACAATACGCCCTGCTTCAAAACGTACTTCAATATTATCAACCAGAGTTCCTTGATAGGAAAGGGGCTTTGTTGAGCGAACGAAACCTTCAACCTTATGAGCATGAGGAGTCGTGAAAACTTCTTCTGTCGGAATATTCGGATTGCAAATAACACCATTTTGAGCAACGGATGCACCACCATGCCATTCATGATCATCTGCCAAACCAACAGTTAAATCAGTCCCTGGCCCTGTAAAGTGTAAGGCAGAAAAACGCTGCTCATTAAGCCAAGATGATCGTTTCTTTAAATTCTCGTTATGGACAGTCCACGCCTGCACCGGATCTTCTCCTGTAACACGTGAAGCAGAAAAAATTGCATCGGCTAATTTTTTAATCGCCTCATTAAGTGGTAAAGAAGGAAACATTGCCTCAGCCCATCCTGCTGTTGGATAAGCAACAATCGACCAATTCATAGCAAAATTTGATATTTGCTTGAGTGCCGGCTGGTAAGCTATTGAAGTGGCTTTATTTAAACGTGAAACCTTATCAAAATCCTGATTGGAAAGGAGTAAAGGATTATCACCAACAATCGCTAAACGCGCTGCCCCATTTTCAAAAGCCTTTGCCATTCCCTCATAAAGCCAAGAAGGGGCACAATCAAAACTAGTTGTATGGGCATTTTCAAACCGTGTAAGCGATAACATATCATCACTAAAAATTGGTGTAATGACACCAGCACCAACCTTATAAGCATGATATGCAATACGCCGAACAAAAGGTAACGCTGAAACTGGAGCAGTTAAAACAAGATCCTGCCCCTCTTGTAAATTCAACCCCACTTTCACTGTAATTTCTGCAAGACGATTAAGCATTTCAGGCGAAATTGTCTCATGAATATCAAAGTACATTACCAATACCCTTCTTTAAATAGAATGCGTTCTTTATGTTGTCATATTATAAATTGTTTTTCAGATCCTTTGAGTTCGCTTTCTCTACGTATATTTATGCGTATCATTATCGCTAAAATTCACTTAATTCATAAACCGCAATGGGTATATCATCCTTCTTTGGTCATGAAAAACTTACTAGTTCCTGTGTCGTTTTTCTAACATTGCAACAATTGCATTTAACTGATCAGATGAAGGTAAAGCCATAATCGTTTTATTTTCCTCTTTCCTAGCTAGATGTTGAGGTGCATAGGCAGGAATAGGAACTTTATCAAGCTGTACCATAGCAAAAGGAGCAGGATGTGCCGTCTTGGACTGTGCTACTTCTGTCAAAGGAGATGTACTTTTCTCTGCCTTTACTCCCCTACTCTCTAAGCCTTCATCTATAAAGCTTGGCGCATGACCAGAACGTTCTTGAGCAAAAGCATAAGCAACATCATAAGGGCGATTATTTGTAGGAACTTGAAGTTCTCCATCACGTGATCGTTTTTCATAAAAAGCATTTCCCCCTGCAACCTGAACATAATGCATGTTTTTATACGGAAAAGACAAACCAGCGGTATGAAAAAACTTAGCGTGTTTAACTTTCTTATCTCGTTCACCCCGTAAAACGGCATCAGCCGCCTCTCTTACACGAGCAACAGATGCTTTCTCCGTCATAGGACGCGTTAAAACACCAGGAGCAAATTGCCTATATTGACCAACAACACCACAAATCGTCTTAGGATAGGCGGTTGAATTAACACGATTCATAACAACCGTTCCAACGGCAATCATTCCTTCACGGCTTGTGCGATTTGATTCAAAATACATCGCTCGCATAAGACATTGACGCTCTGTCAATGGATATGTAACCGTTTTTGTCTTATTATTATCTACTTTTCCAGCATCTAAATAACTTGAAGCACATCCCACAACAACTAACGGCGCTACACAACAGGTAACAAAAACATTCCAACGATTTTTTTTCATCTTATGCAACACATTCCTATAATCTCTGAGATATTCAAGTCTTGAAATGAGCTTTAAATGTATCTCTCAATAAAGTACATAGCTAATTGTTACCACTCAGTAAAATTTTAATACAAGAGGTAATCAAAAAGTATCTATGCAAAATAAAAAATAAAAAACTATTAATTTGCGGATCGATATTGTTATTCTTCATGGCTCAATATAGGCTATAATAACCCACACGTTTCAATTACAATAAAGTAACACTATCCACTTCTTCTACATACGAAAAAATAATACAGATATCCCCTTTAATATAAAATTTTAACAAAATGATCTGAAAGGAAATCCCCTAGAAAACTCCCCTCCTGCCACAATACGAGTGATGACATCATCCAATATACAAATATGTCAAACCAAGAGTTAACAATCTGCCATGCTTCTCTGAAAAAACTCTTTGTTGCTTCTTTGTGCTTTTCCATAGATGGTTATCTTATTCTTTCTATAGCTGCACTATAAGAGAATACTCATATATCTACAAACTGATTTTATATATATAAGAGAAATTTTAATCTATTTTCTTCTCACCTACCCCAACTTTATAAGTAAGGTCATCGCGAGGACGATCAGAGGACATATGGTAACCCGTTATGATATAATGCAGCATTTCAGCAATATTAGTAACATGATCACCAATTCGTTCAATATTCTTTAAACAAAACAGTAAGTGCGTACAAACCGTAATATTGCGCATATCTTCCATCATATACGTCAAAAGTTCACGAAAAAGAGAAGTATACAAAGCATCAATCTTCTCATCACGCTCACGCACCGCGTCAACACGCTCTAATAGGCGACTCGTATAAGCATTTAAGACTTCTTTTAATTGATTGAGTGCTAAAGCTGTAATTGTTTCAAGCCCATGATAAACAGAAGCAGATTGACGTATTTCTGAAAGTGCAACAGTCCTTTTAGCAATGTTTTTTGCCATATCCCCAATCCGTTCAAGATCAGAAGAAATACGAATGGCTCCAATAATTTCACGCAAATCGACAGCCATTGGTTGGCGTTTGCAAATAATAGCAACCGCTTTTTCATCAATGTCACGTTCTGCTTCATCTAAAAACACATCATCGGCAATCACTGTCGTTGCAAGTTGAAGATCACTACACACAACCGATGCGACAGAACGTTCAATCATCCTTTCTGCATGGCTCCCCATTTCTGTAATCCTTACTCTTAAATATTTTAGTTCTGCATCATAAGAACGGACAGTATGTTTCATAGACATATCTTACACTCCTCAATTCACCTATCCAAAACGCCCCGTAATATAATCTTGCGTCCGTTGCTCTTTTGGTGAGGTAAAGATCATTTCAGTCGCACCAACTTCTACCAAATGCCCTAAATGAAACATAGCCGTATATTGAGAAACACGTGCAGCCTGTTGCATGGAATGCGTTACGATAACAATTGTATAATTTTGCCGTAACGCATCGATAAGCTCTTCAATCCGTGCTGTCGCAATAGGATCAAGAGCTGAACATGGCTCATCCATCAAAATAACTTCAGGACTAACCGCAATAGCACGTGCAATACACAAACGCTGTTGTTGTCCCCCTGATAAACTTGTTCCAAGATCATGAAGGCGGTCTTTCACTTCTTCAAACAAACCTGCCTGCCTCAAACTCTTTTCAACGACATCATGCAATTCAGAGCGTGTTTTAACTAAACCATGAATGCGTGGACCATACGCAACATTCTCAAATATAGATTTTGGAAAAGGGCTGGGCTTTTGAAAAACCATTCCAACACGAGCGCGCAATTCTACAACATCAATCCGTGTGTCATAAATATTCTCCCCATCTAAGGTAATAAGACCAGTTGTTTTAGCGCCTTCAATCGTATCATTCATACGGTTAAAACAACGCAAAAAAGTTGACTTTCCGCATCCTGATGGACCAATCAAAGCAGTTACTTGATGTTCAGGAATATCAAGTGTAATACCGTGGAGTGCTTCTTTATCTCCGTAAGAAACCTTCACATCCTGACCGCGCATTTTAATCTTCATTACAAAAATTCACCTTACAAAAATCTTATCAAAGCTGTTGTTTTATTAAAATTACTGGCGGCGTTCAAATCGTCGACGTAAAAAAACCGCAGAAATATTCATGATCGCAAGAAAAATCATCAATACAATAATAGCACCTGATGTCTTTTCAACAAAAGCACGCTCTGCTTCACCCGCCCACATAAAAATTTGAACAGGCAAAGCCGTTGCTGGATCCATGGGGGTCGTAGGAATATTAACAACAAAAGCAACCATTCCAATCAAAAGCAAAGGAGCTGTTTCACCCAAAGCCTGAGCGACTCCAATAATTGTGCCTGTCAAAATGCCAGGCGCAGCTAAAGGAACAACATGATGAAAAATCATTTGTGTTTTTGATGCTCCCAACCCCAAAGCTGCTGCACGAATAGAGAGAGGAACAGCACGCAGAGCAGAACGTGTTGCAATAATGATCGTGGGAAGAGTCATGAGCGCTAAAACAAGACCACCAACAAAAGAGGCTGAACGTGGTAATCCTAAAAAATTAACAAAAAAAGAGAGTCCTAAAAGACCAAACACAATTGAAGGAACAGCTGCAAGATTATTGATATTAACCTCTATAAAATCTGTAAATTTATTTTTGCGTGCATATTCTTCTAAATAAAGAGCCGTTGCTATACCTATTGGAAGTGAAACTAATAAAACGATGCCTATCATATAAAGAGAACCAATGATCGCAACACCTAATCCCGCAGTCTCAGGACGACTTGAAGCGCCAAATGTAAAAAAACCAATATTAAATGTTTTATAAAGCGTACCATCATGCGCTAAACGCTTTATCCATTCTATTTGTCGATTAGAAACTTTACGGTTTTTTTCTGCTACACGCAAATCAATCTGTCCCTTATAAGCAGAATCAATATCCGCAGATGCCAAAACTTTAACTTTTTGCATTGTGCCAATCAGTTTTGGATTTTTTGTCACCATTTCACGCAGTTGAACACGGACACCATTCGAAAACATACGGTTAACGTCTCGAAGAGAGGCTCGATCATTTTGATTGATATTAAGTTTCTTTGCTAAAGCATTGCGTACAAGAAGTGGATAATTCGCCGTCATGAGCACTTGTGGTTTTGTTTTACGTTGACCACTTGGATCAATGATCTTTTCATCCAAATAAATCGACAATGTCATTTCACTTTGAAAAAAAGCTGTATAACCCTGACTAATGATAGACCATAAAAGCGCAAATAAAAAAAACAAACCAATAAAAATGGCAATCAAACCATAGGCACGAAAACGACGTTCAGCCCAATACCGACGATTGAGACTAATATTGCGACGAGGAAAAAAATCTTCATTCATTCATATTGTTCCCGATATTTACGCACAATATAAAGAGCTAGAATATTCATCAAAAGTGTCATAACAAAGAGCGTCATCCCTAAGGCAAAAGCCACCAGAGTTTGTGGAGAATTAAACTCAAAATCACCGGTCAATTGATTAACAATCTTAACAGTCATCGTAGTCATTGCTTCAAAAGGATTGAGTGTTAAGTTTGCTGCAACACCTGCCGCCAAAACCACAATCATTGTTTCTCCAATTGCACGCGATGCCGTCAACAAAATGGCCCCCATAATCCCTGGAAGCGCTGCTGGTATAACAACTTTTTTAATTGTTTCAGATTGCGTTGCGCCTAAACCATAAGAACCTTCACGTAAAATGCGTGGAACAGCCGTAATAACATCATCCGATAAAGAGGAAACAAAAGGTATCAACATAATTCCCATCACAACTCCAGCGGTCAAAACACTTTGTGCCATAATAAAACTAACCCCGTCTGAGAGAGAAGCAGAAAGATCACGTAAAAATGGTCCCACAACCTTCAAAGCAAAAAAGCCATAAACAATCGTTGGAATGCCAGCAAGAACTTCTAACAATGGTTTTACAATTGCTCGCAATCGCGCAGAAGCATACTCCGCCATATAAAGAGCTGAAAATAGTCCTATAGGTACAGCAAAAAGCATGGCAACAAATGCAATATAAAGCGTACCAGCAAGAAGCGGTATTAAACCAAATTGTCCTACTTCATCGCTGGAACCGCTCGCGGAAAAACGCGGATCCCAAACTGTTCCTAAAAAGAAATTTGAAAAGGATACAGACTGAAAAAAGCTCACTGTCTGAAAAAGCATAGAAAGCGCAATGGCTATTGTTGTCAAGACTGCAACAATAGATGCACAAATCAATCCAATAATAATAAAAGATTCAACCTTATTACGCGCACGTTGATGAGGCGCAATTTGCATCATTCCACAGATAAAACCAAAGGACGCAATAGCAAAAAGGAAAACATAACCTATAAATTTAAGCTTTTCAGAAGAAAATACCCACGACTGTGCTATTTTGAACACATCATCTGATGCTTCATCGGGTAAAATCAATCCCTTCGCGAGTAATTGTGCCTGCACTTCCTTATAGGAAGCGGTAGAAAGATTCCCCTCAAAACGATGAATCTTTTTGACGAGACTTCGAAGTGTCTCCCAAAGTAGATCGTGATTTACAAGCTCTGTTACATGCGCACTATACGCCCCCAGCTCTCGAGAAGCATTATATTCTAAATAAATTGTACTCCCAGCATCCCAAACAATTACAAAAATAAAAGCTGGAATAACAGTAATCAAAAATGTCCACCAGCCATAATAATACGCACGAGAATGCATTTTATGTTGTCTGTATTCAAGAATGCGTGCTCGCATATAAGAAATACAAAAGCCACAAAATCCAAAAATCAATAATAGCAAAACAATGAAGGAAATGCGCATTTTATCTTTCAGTTTTTATAAAAAAATAGCACCCAAATTTCCTATCTCAGAAATCCAACAAATTTTCCCTGCAAATTATTTCAATGTCATTACTCGACCAGCAGAAAAATCAGAACGCTGTGCTTGACGTTCCTTTTCAGGAGAAACAATCAAACCATATTCAGCCAAAGGACCCTCTGGACCAATCATTTGATCAGAAAGAAAAAAATCAACATACTCTCGCAAACCTGAAATAATACCTAAATGTGCTTTCTTAATATAGAAAAAAAGCGGACGAGAAACTGGATATTGTCCACTAGAAATCGTCTCAACTGTTGGCGCAAAACCGTTAATATCGGCAACCTTTAGCCTATCAGCATTATTTTGATAAAACGACAAACCAAAAATACCAACCCCTGTTTTATTAGAAGTTAGACGCGCAAATGTTTCAGAATAATCACCATCAATATCAACCGCTTTTCCATCCTTACGTACCGCAATACAAGCAGTGTGTATCTCCTTATCATCCATTCCTAAAGACTTCATCACCTCAACTGCCCCACTCTCTTTACACCCCTTAGTAAGTAATTTTTCCTCAAAAACTTCACGTGTCCCATGCTTCTCTCCAGGAATATACGCTGCTATCGTCCAATCAGGAAGAGCACTATTAACTGCACTCCATTTCAAAACATTATTCGGTTGCAACTTTCCGTCTATAATAATTCGAGCAGCAAGGGCTTTATAAACATCTACTGGCTGTAATTTCCAATCAGGCCCCTTAATATCAGTTGCAAAAACAATGCCATCATACCCAATACGTATTTCCTCAACATCTTTTACACCAGCATCAAAACAAGACTGTAATTCACTCGGTTTCATTGCTCGCGAAGCATTAACAATATCAACAGTGTTCTCCCCAATACCACGGCAGAATTCCTTAATACCAGCTCCTGTTCCTCCCGATTCGATAACAGGAACCTTAAAATGGGGATAAATTTCTCCAAATGTTTCAGCAACAATCTTTTGATAAGGTAAAACTGTAGATGAACCAGTAATCTGTATTTGATCGCGCGCATTGCCTCCATTTGCTGACAGCAGTAGCGCAAAAATCAATCCCACTCCAATTGATAATACTTTGTTCATCTATAAACTCCCTAAAAATTGAAAACAAAGCCTCTTAATTTATATCATACGGTCATTCTAGTTCACATTTGCAACATAACAAATATAAAAAACAACATGGATCATTTTTTTAAAACCATGTTTTTGTCCTCTGTCAAATAAATTCATTTGAACGCTTGAACTCAATAACATCCCAAAACAAATGAGCAACATCTATACCGCAGAAGCGTTTAATTTCACGAATTCCCGTAGGAGACGTCACATTAATTTCTGTTATATAATCTCCAATCACATCAATCCCCACAAAAAGAAGACCGCGTTCCTTTAAGGCTGGACCAATGCGTTCACAAATTTCATAATCACGTTTTGTTAACTCCACATTTTCCGCACGACCTCCAACATGCATATTAGAGCGCACATCTGTTTCTGTCGGAATTCGATTAATAGCTCCAACAGGTGTACCATCAAGCAAAATAATCCTTTTATCTCCTTTTCGTACTGCCTCTAAATAGCGCTGAACAATAAAAGGTTCGTGATAAATTTCTGCAAATATTTCCAACAATGATGCTAAATTGCGATCATCTTGTTTTAAATAAAAAATACCAGCGCCCCCATTTCCATAAAGTGGTTTAACAATAATATCGCCAAATGTCTCTCTAAAAGCTGTTATTTCTTCAATATCTTTGGTAATTAATGTTTCTGGCATCAGATCAGAAAATTCAGTAACAAAAATTTTTTCTGGACTGTTGCGTACCCATGCCGGATCATTCACAACGAGTGTTTTAGGATGAATACGTTCTAACAAATGAGTTGTTGTGATATAATTGAGATTAAAAGGTGGATCTTGGCGTAAAAGAACCACATCCATATCTGTTAATTCCGTACGAACAGGCTTTTCTAATCGATAGTGGCTTCCCTCTTTATCATGTACAATCAATGGCTCTAGTCGTGCAATCACACAACCATCGTATAGAGATAAACGATCTGGTGTATAATGGAAGAGAGAGTGTCCACGTTCTTGGGCTGCTAAAGCGAGTGCAAATGTCGTATCTCCTTGAATCCGAACTGTTGAAATATGATCCATCTGAATGGCAATTTTCATAAATAAATCCTCTCTATCCTAAAAGCAGACTGGTCTATGCATCATAAACTTAGTAAACAATAAAAGAACTATGACAAGAGAAAATTTATGACACAAGAAACAGATATAAAATTAAACAACAAAGAAATCGAACGCTATGCACGCCACATCATTTTGCCTGAAATTGGTGGTGCAGGGCAACAAAAGCTAAAAAAAGCACGTGTTCTTGTTGTAGGCGCTGGTGGTCTTGGTGCTCCTGTCTTAACCTATTTGGCTGCCGCAGGTGTTGGAACTCTTGGAATTGTCGATAACGACATCGTTTCACTTTCCAATTTACAACGCCAAGTTATTCATAAAACAAATGCAATCAAAAAAAGTAAAACAGACAGTGCTGAAACCACTATAAAAGCAATAAATCCCCATGTTATAGTTGAAAAACACACCCTACGCTTAGACAAAAGTAATGTGGATAAACTGCTCAATGCTTACCACATCATTGTTGATGGAAGTGATAATTTTACGACACGCTATCTTCTTGCTGATCACGCTGCCCAATGTAAAAAACCTTTAATAAGTGGTGCTGTAGAACGTTTTAATGGCTCATTAACCGTCCTTATGCCATATAAAGACAATAATCCTCACTATCGCGATTTATTCCCCACCTCTCCAGCTCACGGGACTATCCCAACATGCGCTGAAACTGGAATCATCGGTGTTTTACCTGGCGTTATTGGAACCCTACAAGCAATGGAAGTTATTAAAATGATCACAAACATCGGAGAGCCATTAGTAGGAAAGATTCTTCTCTATAATGGATTATTAGCGCAATTTAATATTATTACTTATAAACGCTCAAATTATAAAGAAAATACCATAGTTATTAAGGAGCTTGGAGAATCATGATTATGTCCTCTCTTCCACTAATTTTTAGCACTCTCGCAATATGTATTGAAATACTAATTATTTTATCGCAAGTCATCGAAACATTGTAACCAATGAAACCTATTAAATTTATCACAAATATGGCAAACCTTTTGTGAAAAAATAATTCTCTATAATGGATTATCATCATAATTTCATGTCATCGTCTATAAATGGACAGAGACTCGTTGGAACGTAGCTGCTATCAGTATTCTTGTGTAAAAAATTTTCGACGTAGATAAAAATACAATCAGCAGAACTCTATTCAACTATTTTACTATTCACACATAAAAATTGTTTCACATGAAAGTGCTTACTTCAAACCATAACCTATAAATAAATAATCTAAGTCATATTTTAGTGATCGATACTATAAAAGGTCAATGATCTGTCCATACATCTCTAACCTCAAGAGAAAACGTCTATTCATCGAGCATCATAAAATGCAGCTTAGGATTATTGCACGTATAAGAACAATCAATTGTCTCTGTTCATAAGAAAAATACATGGGAATTGATGTAAAAGTACATAGGGATTGATGTGTATAGAAGGATTGAGATAAACTTCATGGAGAGCTTTAATTACATAATTATTGCATTCAGAAGCAGAAAGCTGCGGCTCATGAATTGATAATCCTTCAGCAATAATTTCACAGACAAGTATATGTAGAAAAAGTGAAGCACACAAATCTTGAAAACCAATCCGCAGATGACAGCGTAAAGAGTGCATTTTTATATAAGAGCTCTTTTTATAAAACTATGAAACTAAAATTACAAAAAAATCAGACTTCTTTCTAAAGTTAACATCTATGGTATAAGTTAATTTGGCTCGTTCGCTTTATTATTATCCATTGGTAAAGGAACAGGATGATCGGATAAACTGCGTAAATAAAGCAAAAGATCGGCACGATCTTGGTCATTTTTAATTCCACGAAAAGACATAATAGTCCCAGGAAAAGCTTCACGTGGAGAACGTAGATAACGATCCAAAGTGATAAAATCCCATTTTTGATCAGAATGAGCACGCAATGCCCGTGAATAAGCAAAACCTGCTGCTGATGCCAAAGGGCGGTCAACAATCTTCCAGAGAACTGGACCAACACGCCCTGCTTCATTGCGTCCAGAAGTATGGCATATGGCACATTGGCGAAAAATTTTACGGCCATTTTCAAAATTGCCTTGTTGAAGGCGGCTATTTAGTGATAGAGAAACATCAGGTGCTTTTTGTTTTTCTTGAAATATATCATTCTTGGCAACTGTATGATGATATTGGACTGATGTAGGATGATCGTAAACTATATTGCTGAGTGTGAAAATCCCCACAATAGCAACCAGCACACATAAACAAGCACAAATAAAATAAATAAATCTCGGGCGATTCATAAAAACTCAAATGTTCACGGTTTCATTACCATTTTTAGTTTAAGCTTTTTCTTTATAACACACAATATCATAAATGCATCACAGATGACATTGGGAATCTTACAATGGCTCTTGAACCAATTATTCTTATTCCTGCCCGTATGGGCTCAACCCGTCTTCCTCAAAAAGCTCTCGCTGAAATTGGCGGAAAACCGATGATTGTTCATGTCGCAGAACAAGCCAAAAAAGCTGGAATAGGACGTACAATCGTTGCAACAGATCATAATGATATCGCTAAAGCTGTTGCAGATTATGGGCATGAATATATCATAACACGAGGTGATCATAAGTCTGGATCTGATCGTATTTATGAAGCTTTAGTGCGCATTGATCCTGAACAACGCTACAACGCCATTTTAAATATACAAGGTGACCTACCAACAATCATGCCTCGTGAAATCATTCGTGCACTACGCCCTTTAGAAAATAGCTTTACTGATATTGCAACCTTGGGTGCTCAAATCATTGAAGAAAATGAAACAAGAGATCCCAACGTTGTCAAAATCATTGGTACACCGCTTTCTCAAAATCGCCTTCGTGCTCTTTACTTTACGCGCGCCAAAGCACCTTATGGAGAGGGTCCTCTTTATCACCATATTGGAATATACGCCTATAGGCGCGAAGCACTTGAGAAATTTGTATCATTCAAACCCTCACCACTTGAGAAACGTGAAAAACTTGAACAATTACGTGCATTAGAAAACAATATGCGTATTGATGTGGAAATAGTCGATACAATTCCCTTAGGTGTAGATACACAACATGATCTCGATAGAGTTTGTGAGATTTTAGCATGAAAATACTAAAAAAAACTAATAAAATTTCTTTCCAAGGAGAATACGGCGCTAATTCCCATATTGCTTGCTCCAATATGTTCCCCAATATGGATGCTGTTCCCTCTGCTACTTTCGAAGACGCCCTTAATTTAGTGGAAAGCGGGAAAGCTGATCTTGCTATGATCCCTATTGAAAATACCCTTGCGGGACGCGTTGCAGACATTCATCATCTTTTACCGCAGTCATCTCTTTATATTATTGATGAATATTTTTTACCTATCCATTTTCAACTCATGGTTTTGCCCGGCGTTACACATGACGAAATTAAAACCGTCCACAGCCATACGCATGCCCTTGCACAATGCCGAAAAATCATACGAAACAACGGTTGGAAACCTGTTGTTTCTGCTGACACCGCTGGAGCTGCAAAATTTATTAAAAAAAATGCTAAACGTTCACAGGCTGCCTTAGCACCTTTAATCGCAGCAGAACTCTATGGACTTGATATTCTTGAAAGAGATGTTGAAGATAACCCTCATAATATTACCCGTTTTGTCATCCTTTCACGCTCCAAACGGCATGTCCCCAAACCTCAAAATGGCGAAAAAATCATCACCAGTCTTCTTTTTCGAGTGCGCAATGTCCCCGCTGCTCTCTATAAAGCTATGGGAGGATTTGCAACGAATGGTATCAATATGACAAAATTAGAAAGCTATCAAATTGGTGGAAATTTCAATGCAACACAATTCTTTGTTGATATTGAAGGACATCCTGAAGACCCGATGATGAAACTTGCCTTAGAAGAATTATCTTTCTTTTCTGCAGAACTGCGTATTATCGGTACTTATCCAGCACAAAACGATCGAACATCGTATATATAAAAGCAATTAAGCTGCCATCATTTTTATTGATATCAAAAAACATCATAAAAATTTCATAATGCACCCCATCTTGAAAGGGCTCGTTTTTTTCTACTCAACACCCTTCATAAACACTGAAGAAGAAAAAATAGCTCGTAATAGAATATATAAATTATTTTCATAATATTTTCTCACAAATTATATCATGATAAACCGCAATTCAATTCGTATAAAAACCAGTGTAAAAAACACAGTAACCAAAAATAAAAACGCTTGTACCATCTATTTCCCTTTATATATTCAAAGAGAGCTTCTTGAGAAAAGTCATTTCCTCTGACAATTTATTCCAATAAAGATAACGAACTTCTAAATTAGCTCTCAAAATAATTCAAATTATTATATATAATAGAGCATTCAAATCTTTTAGATTAATATCATTCTAAACATGGTTTAAAACTAGAAAATGCAACTTAGCCCTGTTTTTAGCGTTAAGTTTGAGCTTTTATCTTTATAAAAATTGATTTATGATTCACCTCACTTTAGAAAAAGGAGAGGATAATGAAAAAAATCTTCATGCAAGGATTATTAGCCGCAAATATTCTCGCCTACTCTAGTGTTGCGTTTGCTGGCTTTGGTGAGAAAAAATGGAATTTTGGGCTGGATGAAAGTGTTGTGATCATACCATCCGATATAATCCATCAAGGAGCTGAATACTCTTGTAGTATCTTTGAACCGAAGAAAGTATCCTTTACTTTATCGTACTCTAACCCTTCTGATTTAAACAAATTGAGAATTGCTGTTGATGATGAAAAAAAAATAACCCATGATAAAGAAAAGAAGATCTTTATCCTAAAAAATATAAAATCTCTTCATATAAGTTTTCCTTCGTCAGGACATTATATTTTTAAAAATATTACGAAGAAAAAAGTTGTTGGAACAAATTGTGACACAGGAGATTATGATTAACAATATTTCTATAACATCTAAATTTGAGTAGAGTTATTCTTTTTTTCAGGCGTTTTTTTCAAAATACGGCATAATGAGCTACTAAAACTAATCGCTGAAGAGGTATTTTATCCTAATATGACAAACCTTAAGCTGCTTATAAGGTTAGATATTAAAGAACTTTTGCGAAAACTAAAAGACTAAACTTAAATTGTTCTGTATTTTCTACTATCAGAGCTATTTTTTTAATAAGAATATAACTTCTATCTTCGCAACTGCTTTATTTTAAGTACTATAAAGCACATCGTACCCAAATCACTTAGATAAACAGAAAAGTAAAATTTGCATCTACAGATGCATTCCTCACTGCACTTTAAGTCATACTCATTCAGCTTTTTATAAAAATTTATCTCGCTTTTCCCTCCTTATTAAAGAATATAATTATTTGAAACTATAAAATGTCGCTTATATCGAATAAGAACCATTTTTATGCTTATAAAATCATTACCCCCTTATTTCTATAGCGTTTAATGTTGCATCTTCTCTTGCTGAGTACAATCCCTTAAAAATATATGAAATCTTTTCTCAAATAATGGAAATTCATATATTGATCCATTTTGTGATGAACATCAATGTTTTTTAATTAAAAGAACAAGCATGCAAAAAAAGAGCGATAACATTTACTTAGTATTTATATTCATATATGTTAAAAGCAAAAATATTACATATTTGATATTCTCATTCACTATAGAAATGAAGTGGTTCTCTTGTACGATATTTAAGATATTGACTTATCATTATAAGAGTTCGATTTTTTATAATGAATTACAACCACGAATAAAGTAAGATTCTCTCATCTTAAATCTCATATTGAAATCAATTAAATTTGTTTCCTTGAAAGTTACAAATGAAAGTGATGTGTGAGTAAAAACGATTAAAAAAGGAATAAAAATGCTTCTTATAAAGCCTCTCAAGTGCAAGGGATCGCAACATTGGGAGTTGTTAAGTAGTATGAGGGCTAAAATTTATACTTTTATTAAGCATAAAGAGGATAGTGCACAATGGATTTATACCTCAAGGGAAGCATATATACTATTTATGAGTGGAGTTTGAAATATAGTTAAGAGTATTGAACAATAGCTCTTTAAAAAGCCTGTGAATGTACAACATTAAATGTATTATGTTTGGGATGTTTTGTATAGAGGAGCAACACCATTAAAGCAATATTTTATAATTATTTAAATAGCACTCTTCCCCCTAACTTTCGAATGTTAGCCAATTACATGATCTATATACTTTATTTGCCTTTTTTATCGTTGCAAATTTTTAATCATTCAATTTCGTAGTTTTAGAACAGGCGTATCTATCCTAAAACTCTTATATGTTTCAGCGAATGAGAATAATTATACATTCAGACGATCTTAAGCGAAAAGATATTTTCATACCAAATAAATATGAAGAGCTACTGCTATAAAAACTGGTAAATCCACAATCTCTTTGTTGTTTATATGTCAATAAATTAAACGCAAAGGAAAATTCTTCGTCTTTCTTAGGATATTTTTCGTTTCTGAGCTTGATTTTTCATTCCAAATCGACAATATGAACTTGGGAGGTTGGTGGTGGACGAACTACTCGCCAACTGGGTCAGGTCTGGAAAGAAGCAGCCCCAACGAGTTCTGGTACGGGTCATCGTTCCAACCTCCTATTTTGCTGAAGAAATTATTTTTATGCTGTCTTTTAGCGAGGTATTTTTAATCTTCAGAGCGGCATTTGTATGCAGCAAATAAAGGGATTTGGTTATTTTAAACAAATTGTCCCATAAATAATTTGATTAAGAAAAAATCCTTTTATATGAGACTACAGTATTGATCTATGCTTTTGTATTATCAAAATGTACGCATAAAAAACTTCGAAGTTGGAAATATTCATGGAAAATTTACCGGTAGAAACAGCCTATCGTGTTCTTGCTCGTAAATATCGACCCCAAAACTTCTCTGACCTCATTGGTCAGGAAGCTATGGTGCGTACTCTCACCAACGCCTTTGAAAAAGGTCGTATTGCACAAGCGTGGATGTTAACAGGGATTCGTGGCGTAGGTAAAACCACAACAGCACGTATTTTGGCACGTGCGCTTAATTATAAAACAAAAGATATTGACCAACCAACAACTGTATTGGACTCTCTTGGTGAACATTGCACACAAATTATCGAAGGGCGCCATATTGATGTTATAGAAATGGATGCCGCTTCTCATACGGGCATTGATGATATTCGTGAAATTATTGAACAAATACGCTATCGTCCTGTTTCTGCACGCTATAAAGTTTATATTATCGATGAAGTACATATGCTCTCAACACAAGCCTTTAATGGTTTATTGAAAACTCTTGAAGAACCACCTTCCCATGTGAAATTTATTTTTGCCACAACAGAAATTCGCAAAGTTCCTATTACAATTCTTTCGCGTTGCCAACGTTTTGATTTGCGACGTATTGAATCAAAAGCTTTGAGTGCACATTTGCGCCAAATTGCGAAATATGAAAAGGTAGAAGTAGAAGATCAAGCACTCTCTATGATTGCCCGTGCTGCAGAAGGATCTGCACGTGATGCATTATCCATTTTTGATCAAGCAATCGCCCATAGCAATGGCAATGTTAATGCTATTGCGGTGCGTACAATGTTAGGATTAGCGGATCAAGCACGTATTATTGATCTTTTTGAATTTATCATGAAGGGCGATGTTGTCAATGCGTTACATGAATTACGCAGTCAATATGAAGCAGGTGCTGATCCTCTTACTATATTGACAGAACTAGCCGATTTTAATCATCTGGTCACACGTTTACGTTTTACACCAGAAATAGTGGAAGATTTCTCTCTGACTGAAGAACAACGTTTAAGAAGTTTAGACTTTTCAAAAAAACTTTCCGTTCCTATTTTATCCCGAAACTGGCAAATGTTACTCAAAGGTTTACAGGAAGTTAATCAAACTGCACGTCCTCTTCAAGCCGCTGAAATGCTTTTAATTCGTCTTGCTCACACGGCTGACTTACCAACTCTTGATGAGGCTTTAAAAAAGCTTACGCAAGAAAAAACGCCTCTCACACTGGTTAAAAATTCTTCTCATCAAGAATCTACAAATGCAAATAATATAACAAAAGAAACAATGGTCGGAGCCCATGCTTCCTCGAGCGTTTCAAATATATTAGCCGATCAATCAGATTTAAAAACATCTTTGAAAAACCAATTAGATCATTCCTTACAACCAGAAAATTTAGTTGAAAATCAAAACCATGACAAAATCAACGCCCAAGAAGTAACAGAAATTCTAGAAACTTCTCAATCTACTGATCTTTCTGAAAAGATTGCAAATTCATCGCATTCTGTCACGCAAAAAACAGAAAAGATTACTGAACCTAAAACTCTCGTGATTAATTCTTTGCACGATATTGTTCAATTAGCCGAACAGCATAATGACGTTCCTTTCAAACTCCTTGTTAAAGAATTTGTTCATCCTGTTTCTTTTGAAGCTGGGCATATTACCTTGAGACTTTCTGAAAATACCCCACAATTTCTTGCTCATGATATAGAAAAAAAGATATCTCAATGGACTGAAAAACGCTGGACAATAACTTTTGTTAATGAAGGAGGTGGCCCAACCTTACAGGAGGAAAGTATAGCGATTCAAAAGACTCTTTTTTCCAATGCAGAAACAGATCCTGATATCGCGAAAATCCTCAATCATTTCCCAGAAGCAAAAATTGTCGATATTCGACTCAATAAAGAAGAAAATGATCTTGATTTACTCCCCAATACCTTTAAAAATGCTAATATTTTTAAAAATAAAAATGATATCAATGATGAATAAGGATACCTATTCCTATGCGTGAAATGATGAGCATGATGAAAAAAGCTAAAGAAATGCAAGAAAAAATGCAGAAGATTCAGGAGGAAATAGCTAATCTGCAAGCTGTGGGCACTGCAGGGGGTGGTCTCGTCAATATCACTTTAAATGGCAAAAATATTATAACAGCAATTCAAATTGATCCTTCATTACTCAAACCTGAGGATGCTGAAATTCTTGAAGATCTCATTATGGCAGCTTATAATGAAGCAAGAACAAAAATCGAAGTCGCAATAGAAGAAAAAACCAAAAGTATGACGGCAGGACTACCACTCCCATCAGGTTTCAAGCTTCCATTTTAATGAAACGGATTTTTCCCGTGAGACAAAAATATGTCTAAATACATTGCAGGACCTGAGATTGAACGTCTCATTCAGATTTTATCACGGTTACCAGGTCTTGGTCCACGTTCAGCGCGTCGTGCTGCGCTGCATCTTATCAAGAAAAAGGAGACTTTGCTGGAGCCTTTAGGAGCAGCTATACAAGCAGCTATAGAAAAAGTCGGCATTTGTTCTGTTTGTGGAAATGTCGATACCATTGATCCTTGTTCAATTTGTACAGATTTGCGCCGCGATGATACAACAATCATCGTTGTTGAGGATATTGCTGATCTGTGGGCTCTTGAACGCGCAAAAACTTTAGCCGCACGTTACCATGTGTTGGGTGGACGACTCTCCCCCTTAGATGGAATAGGTCCTGACGAACTCAACATTGCCACCTTAATACAGCGTGTTGTACAAAACCCTATTACGGAAATTATTCTTGCTGTCAATGCGACTGTCGAAGGTCAAACAACTGCTCACTATATCACCGATCAGCTTTCCAATTTTCCAGTTAAAATTACACGACTTGCTCATGGTGTCCCTGTAGGAGGCGAGCTTGATTATCTTGATGACGGAACTTTAGCAGCAGCTGTACAAGCAAGAACAAATCTTTAAAAATTTCTTTCTCTTACCTGTTATTTCGTTTTATTTACTATTATTTCTTTGTATGGGGAAAATATTCAAGTGATAAAGAAAAAACTCTCACTTTTAAACGACTTTGGTCCTGGTATTCTAGTATGTTTACTCATATCAGCCTTAGCTTATGGCTTAGAAGTCGTAGAAAAACAGCTTTTTGGACAAGCTTGGCTTGAAAGCCTTGTTTTGGCAATTCTTTTAGGATCGATTATCCGTAGTTGTTTTCCTTTGCCAACATATTTTCAAAAAGGTATCACCTTTTGTGCAAAAACACTTCTCGAAATTGCTATCGTTCTTCTAGGAGCAAGCATTAGCATTAACGCAGTCCTTTCAGCTGGCTGGAATTTGCTTGCTAGTATCATATTCGTGATATTCGTAACGATTATCCTGAGCTTTGCCATCGGCCGACTTTTCGGGCTTTCTACACATTTAGCAATGCTGGTCGCTTGTGGGAATGCTATTTGTGGCAATTCAGCTATTGTCGCCGTTGCACCTGTCATAAAAGCAAAACATGACGATGTAGCCGCGTCAATTGCCTTCACTGCTCTTTTAGGAATTCTTATTATTTTATTTCTACCCTTTTTACATCCATCTCTGAATTTGTCATTTAGCCAATATGGTGTGCTTGCTGGCATGGTTGTTTATGCTGTACCACAGGTTTTAGCAGCAACAGCATCTGTCTCTTTTCTGAGTGTTCAAATTGCAACAATTGTCAAATTAGTACGGGTTCTCATGTTAGGCCCTGTTATTTTTACTCTATCAATCATTTATCGCCGATCAGCACAAACACGCTTGCGTTTACATACCCTCGTCCCATGGTTTATCATTGGCTTTATTATCATGATGCTTGTTCGCTCAAGTGGTCTTATCCCTGAAAAGGCTATCAATCCCATCAAATTTATTGCCCAGTTGTTTACTGTTATCTCAATGGCTGCACTAGGATTAGGTGTTGATATCCGATCACTAAAAAAAGCAGGATGGCGCGTCATTTTGGCTTCAACCTGCTCCATAATTATTCTCGGTATTTGTAGCCTTATCATGATACAATTAAATGATTTAAATCATATAACATTTTAAATGTGTATTGATTATTATTTTTTCAACGTAGTATGCAATCAACCCAAAGTCCTCATTATTATTAAAATCAGTTCTTTCATAAACCAGAAAAAGTTCTAAAATACTGCTCATTATTCTATACAAAAAATTGAAAGAGCTGATATTTAAGTGAAAACTGTCAAATTTGCTTTTCAGTCCATAATGATTTGCAACAGGGTAGTATCGAAATACGTAACTCATGCAAAACAATGCCATTTCTTTCATCTGCTCTCATTACGCTGAGGTTTTTATATAAAGACGGATAGAATATATTCTTATTTGGAAAAAATGTGGGGTCATAACTGTTCCTCTTTTAAATTACTTTTACTTACTATGTAATACAAGTGGCATCATCGTACTATTTGATAGCTTAAAAGTTGTGACAATCATTACATTTAAACGATTCGTGAAAGGAGTTTTTATTCTTTTCTTCAACAGTTTTGATTCATACGCTAACTCCGCTTGTAATATACAAGCTAATAACTTTAATTGTTTCACCATAAGTAGATTTAAAATAAGAGAATCTTACAATACTCAAGATACTCATTCAAAAAGTGATAAAAATAAGGATTAAATCAACATCTCGTTCTATCCCATAAAAAGATATTGTTGCTTATTGGCACTAGTAACTTTCTTACAAATGAAATATACGATAATGAAAATATTAAAAATACAGCAGGACTTTTATTTATCGTTTTATTCAACTAAAATATTTTTATGCTTATCCTTGCTATAGATACTGCTTCAATTTATTGTGCTGTTGCGCTTATTCGTCATAAATCTGTTATTGCGCGTATCAATGAGCGCATGAACAAAGGACATGCTGAAAAACTTATTGGGCAGATTACACAAATAATGACACAAGCCAATATGACGCTTGATCAAGTTGAGCGTATTGCTGTCAATATTGGACCTGGGTCATTTACTGGTGTACGTGTCGGTGTTGCAACAGCGCGCGCTTTGGCATTAGCACTTGAAATACCAGCTATTGGAGTGAGTGCTCTTGAAGCGTTAGCAGCACAAGTCATAAACAGTAAAAGTACAGCATCGGCAATTACTGTTGTCATTGAAGCAGGGAGAGGGATGTTCTACCATCAAAATTTTCATAATGATCTCACACCTTTGGGAGAGCCGGCATTAAAAACAATTGAAAATATCCTCGAAGATTTGCCAAAAAAAACCCGACTGACTGGCCCAGCTGCTGATGTCGTTGTGGAGCATGTTAAAAACCATAAAATATACGAAAAAATTGTCCTAGAAAAAATCTCCTGCGAAGCGGCTGATATTGTAAACTATGCTTATCTTGCTGCAAACAAACAATCAAAAAATTCACCTCGCCCACTCTATCTACGCAGCGCTGATGCAAAACAACAAACCAATTTTGCTTTACCACAAAAAAAATAATGCCCAAATTTTCATTGACAAAAAAGAATTTTGGAATTGCTCCGCTACAAGTTAATGATAGTGCTTCTCTTCATCAAATTCATCAGCATTGTTTTACACCTTCTTGGGAAAAACAAGCTTTTGATAATTTCTTAACAGATCACTCTATCTTCGGACACAAAGTTTTTCTCATTGATCGCTCTGATCAAATTTTAGGCTTTTGCCTATGCCGTCTCATCCTTGATGAAGCAGAAATCATCACAATTGCTGTTCATCCTCATTATCGTCAACAAGGAATTGGTACCTTTCTTATCGAAAGCACAGTTCACCATCTTCACGACAAGGGCGCCATAAAATTATTCTTGGAAGTAGAAGCCACAAATCTTTCTGCTTTGAACCTTTATCAACGCTTTGAATTTCAAAAAATTTCTGAACGTCTTGCCTACTACGCGTCAAAAAATGGTCGTGGTGATGCAATTATCATGCAAAAAACTTTTAAGCAAATAGATTGAGATTTGTGTAAAAAACATTTACACATGCGCTATGAATAAAATAAATCCTAAAAATACGCCTCCTGTTGCTCCTAAAAAGGTTTTTATCAAAACCTATGGATGTCAAATGAACGTTTATGATAGCCAACGGATGTCTGATAGTCTCAGTTCGCAAGGCTATGTGACAACACAAATTCCCAATGATGCCGATCTTATTCTTGTTAATACCTGTCATATTCGTGAAAAAGCAGCAGAAAAACTTTATTCTGATCTCGGTCGTTTGCGCGTTATGCGTCAAGAGCGCACACCTGATAAACCCCTTATGGTTGGTGTAACAGGTTGTGTTGCACAAGCTGAGGGAAGTGAAATCTTGCGCCGTGCTCCAACAGTGGATCTTGTTATTGGTCCGCAAATGTATCATCGCTTGCCAGAATTGTTAGAAAAAGCCAAACAAGGGAAAAAAATTATCGAAACAGACTATGCTGTTGAAGATAAATTTGCTCATTTGCCGCCCCATAATAAACATGCAGTAAGAAAACGAGGTGTTAGCGCATTTTTAACAGTGCAGGAAGGTTGCGATAAATTTTGCACTTTTTGTGTTGTTCCGTACACACGCGGTGCTGAAATATCACGATCCGTTGAACAAATTACTGAAGAGGCCCTTCAACTCATTGAAGCGGGTGTCAAAGAAATTACGCTGCTTGGACAAAATGTCAATGGTTGGCATGGACAAAGTGCTGATGGCAAAACTTGGCGTCTTGGCGATCTTCTTTATCATCTCGCAAAACTCGATGGTTTAAAGCGTTTGCGTTACACAACCAGCCACCCACGTGATATGGATGATAGCCTTATTGCCGCGCATCGAGATCTTGATATGTTAATGCCTTACCTCCATCTTCCTGTTCAATCAGGTTCAGATCGCATCTTAAAAGCCATGAACCGACAACACAAAAGCTCTCATTATCTTCATCTTATCGAAAAAATTCGAACCGTACGGCCAGATATTGCCTTTTCAGGCGATTTTATTGTAGGGTTTCCAGGAGAAACAGATGAAGACTTTGAAGAAACCATTAAACTTATTCAACAAGTACAGTACAGTTCAGCTTATTCTTTTAAATATTCCCCCCGTCCTGGAACAGTGGGAGCCACAATGAAAAATCATGTTGATGAATCTGTAAAAGATGCCCGACTTCAACATTTACAAATCCTTCTCCTTGAGCAACAAAATGCATTTTTGCGTTCTAAAATTGGTCAAAAAACGAACGTTCTCATCGAAAAAACTGGACGTCACTCAGGACAAATGGTAGGGCGTTCCCCTTGGCTTTTACCTGTTGTCGTCGATACAGAAGCCTCTACAGGTAGCGTGATAGAAATTCATATTAAAAATGCAAGCTCAAACAGTTTTGTTGGTGAAGTGACAAATAGATAGACATGCCTCTAACACCTTGTTCACAATAAATATTTTGGAAAACTCTTTTATTTTAAAAGAAAATGATTACATCTAAAGCGTGCACTTTTTGTAAAAAATTGTCTTTTATAAAGTTTACTTAAAAAAATGTGCAATATTTATGTAGATATGGAGAATAGGCTGAAAGCTTCAACCGAAAAAATAAAGCGTATTAAAGAAAAAGTAAATACGTCCCTTGAAAAGGCTGATACCTTGAAACAAACAAGCGCTTCAGATCTGAGCCAAGTTGTTTTGATTTTCGAAAATAATCAATATGCAAAAGCAGTTTTTGGTAAATTTGACGAAAATCTCGCTTATATCGAAAAAAAACTCGAACTTAGTATTCATCCGCGTGGTAATGAAGTCTTAATCCGTGGAAATATTTCCGTTATAAAACGTGCGCAATATGTATTGCAGCAGCTTTATGAACGTGCCAAAACACATCAAGAGCTCACTTTATCAGATATAAAAGGAGCGATTGCTATGGCAAATATACCAAAGAAGCAGAAAGAAGACACAATAACACACAAATCTGCAACGAAACGTATACCAGCACGGTTGAGTACCCATAAAAAAATAATTCATGCAAGAACTCCAACACAAGACGCTTACATAAGTGCTATGGAGCATACTGAACTTGTGTTTGGTGTAGGACCAGCAGGAACAGGAAAAACGTATCTTGCTGTTGCTCATGCTGCAATGCTTCTAGAACGTGGTATCATTGAACGAATTATTCTCTCACGTCCGGCTGTTGAAGCTGGAGAACGTCTTGGTTTTCTTCCCGGTGATCTCAAAGAAAAAGTCGACCCATATTTACGACCACTTTATGATGCTCTTTATGATATGATGCCCGCTGAAAAAATAGAACGCATTTTAGCTTCTGGTGTCATAGAAATTGCTCCTCTCGCCTTTATGCGCGGACGAACACTTGCCCATGCTGCTGTTATTCTTGATGAGGCACAAAATACTACGCCCATGCAAATGAAGATGTTCCTCACACGTCTTGGAGAAGGAACGCGTATGATCGTTACCGGTGACGTAAGCCAAATTGATTTGCCTACAGGGCAAAAATCAGGTCTCATTGAAGCAGTTCGCATTCTTTCAAATATAGAAAATATTGCAATTGTGCATTTTGATGAAAAAGATGTTGTACGCCATCCACTTGTTGCTGCTATCGTTCGTGCTTATGATCGTGATTCCGAAATACAAAATAAAAAAAAATCATTCACACGCGATGCATTAAAAAATGAATTTGATTCATCATGATTATTATTGATATAATGATTAAAAGCGCAGGGTGGAATGATGAGAAAATGCTTTATAATATCACTGAAAAAGCATTAATGACAGCTATGCATCATGTTTCATTGGAAAATGTTGTAAGCGAGATTAGCCTGCTTTTTACGGATGATGAACATATGGCACAAATCAATGCACAATGGCGCAACAAAAACAAATCTACTAATGTACTATCCTTTCCTGCTTTTCCACTTAAAGCTGGAAATCGACCTGGTCCCATGCTCGGTGATATTATTATTGCCCGAGAAACTGTTGTTTTCGAAGCAGAGAAAGAAGGAAAAACATTTCAAGACCATTTAACACATATGATTGTTCATGGTATCTTGCATCTGCTTGGTTATGACCATGAAACTGATGATGAAGCATATAAAATGGAAAAGCTCGAAAGGGAAATTCTTCAAAAGCTTTCCATAAAAGATCCTTACGCATAATTGTCTATCAATGATAAAATTTAACTTTTAAAATCAATATTACCAGCATACCACTTAAAGCCTCTTATTTATCTGTTATAAAAGAAAGTCTAGAAGATTTCAAAACCATGGCAAACAAAATAAATGCACAAAATAATAATCAAGCATCTTCTAATAATGAAAAAGACCCCTCTCAGCAAACGAATCATACAGAAAAATATTCCCTGATGAATCATTTGTTTTCATTCTTACGGGGTCGAAATTGTGCATCTACGTCACTGCGCGATGATCTTACCGTTGCACTCACGACTAACAATGAAAAAGATACCGCCCTCTTCTCACCTGAAGAACGTACTATGCTGCATAACATTTTACGCTTACGTGAAGCACGCGTGGATGATGTTATGATACCTCGTTCTGAAATCGAAGCATTAGAAATAAACACCTCTCTTGGAGAAACCCTTAAATGTTTTGCAAAAATTGGTCATTCTCGTATCCCCGTTTATGCTGAAACTTTAGATGATCCGCGCGGCATGATCCATATCCGCGATATTCTTAACTACATCACTCGCTTTATTATCAATCCAACAAAAACCGAACAAAAATCCGATTTTCTTCAATTAAACCATACAGACTTGCATACTCCAATTGGTGAATTGGATTTGATCCGAACAGTTCTCTTTGTTCCCAGTTCTATGCTTGCAAGCAAATTATTAACACGGATGCAAACTACACGAACTCAAATGGCTTTAGTTATTGATGAACATGGAGGAACAGATGGTCTCGTTTCAATGGAAGATATTGTTGAGTTAGTCGTTGGAGATATCGAAGATGAACATGATAATGTCGACAATGCTATCGTACGTGAACCAAATAATAAATGGCTCGTTGATGCAAGAACTGAACTAGAAGATGTGGAGAAAGCTCTTGGTCCTGATTTTATCGTAGGCGAATATGGTGATGAAGTTGATACTATTGGTGGTTTGATCGTCTCAATTCTTGATCGCATTCCTGCCAAAGGTGAAATTGTCGAAGCTGTACCTGGCTATAGATTTCGTATTTTAGAAGCTGATAAACGCCGGATCAAACGGTTGCGCATTTTTCGCATTCCCAAAAATGAGAATCTTGAGAACAATGCCATCCCTAAAGAATAGTCCAGCGTTTTTAAACAATTTCATCGTTTTTTTATTCTCTGTTACAGGCTGGAAGCGCCAAGCATGGATATTTCTGTGTGGTGCTCTTACTTCTTTTGCACTTCCACCCTTTTATTTAACACCTCTTTGCTTTCTAACTTTCCCTCTCTTTATTGTTTTACTTGACTCAATACAGTCCACCAAAAACAATAAAAAACATTTTTTTACTTACGCTTTAAGCTGTGGAACCTTTGGTTTTAGTTATTTTATTTGCGGCCTTTGGTGGCTATGCAATGCTTTGTTAACAGATCCAGATTCTTTTGGTTGGGCCGTCCCATTAGCCATTTTAGTCCCTCCACTCTACCTTTCTTTTTATTGGTTTTTTTCTGGTTTCATTGTCGGTTTATTATGGACAAAAGGAATAGCACGCTTTTTTGTTTTAGCCTTTGCATTAGGATTATCCGAGTGGTTGCGTGCGTTTTTATTCACAGGATTTCCATGGAATTCTCTTGGCTATACAGCCATGCCAACCCCAGTGTTCATGCAATCTGATGCAATCGTAGGACTTTACGGAATGAATATTCTTGCTGTCTTAGCCTACAGTTTGCCAACTGTTTTATTAACGGATGAAAAAAAGAAAGTGGCACTTTCTCTTTGCTTATCACTTATATTAATTCACTGTGGTTTTGGGTTTTATCGTCTTCATACTATAGAAAACACAGCTGAAGATCAAAAAAGTGCTTATTGGGTGCGCATTGTTCAACCGTCCATCCAACAAAATATAAAATTGCGTGATAATACACGAGAATCTATGTTGGAAGCGCATATGAAGCTAAGTGCAACGCCAACAACCGATCAAAATTCAGAACCCGATTTTATCGTATGGTCTGAAGCTTCCGTTCCTTACCTTCTCTATGATAACTCATCTACCACAATGCGCATTGCCTCTCTTTTAAAACCTAAACAATGGGCTATCGTTGGAGCAATACGCGCCAGCAATGATCTACCTCATTCCCAAACACAATATTTTAATACAATTGCAGTCATTAATGCTCAAGGTAATATTTTAAATACTTCCGATAAACTTCATTTGGTTCCTTTTGGTGAGTATCTTCCTTATCAGAATTTATTGAAAAAAATTGGATTGCGTACCCTTGCCGATAATATTGGTGGATATAGTGCTGCAAGTGTGCGCAAAATTGTTACAATGCCAAACGGATTTTCTTATCTACCCTTGATTTGTTATGAAGCAATATTTCCCCATGAAATGACTTTTAAAGGCTCCCCGCCTCAAGCAATTATTAATATTACAAATGATGCATGGTTTGGTGTAACACCTGGACCCTATCAACATCTTCAACAAGCACAGCTTCGTGCCGTTGAACTGGGAATCCCCCTCATACGGGCAGCCAATAATGGCATATCAGCTGTTATTGATTCTTATGGACGAATCGTTGTAGCTCTTCGACAAAATGCTGTGGGCATTATTGATTCACGAGTTCCATCATCCATTACCCCTATAGGAAGCAATGAATACAGAACTTTCTCTACTTTTATCTTATTCATCCTTATGCTATTGTGTCGTATTGGTTTTGGTTTTACAAAACAGCTTAAATGATTCAAGTGCCCTTTGTACGGTATTATGTTGCGTGTACCAGTAATATTGGGAAAAAATATTACATATTGTTTTAATTATATGATAAATCAACTGCGCATAAATATGATGTTGGTTTAGAAGAAAAATGCTGGAAATAAAGAGTTGCATTATGACCGAAACTAAAAAAAAACCTGACCCTATAGATATCTATGTTGGAACTCGTATCCGTTTACGTCGTAATATTTTAGGACTCACTCAAGAGAAACTAGGTGAAAAATTAGGAATTACTTTTCAGCAAATCCAAAAATATGAAAAAGGAACAAACCGTATTGGTGCCAGCCGTCTTCAAGCGATAGCGGAAATTATGGATGTTCCTGTTTCTTACTTTTTTGATAAAGGTATTACCTCCCAACAAGTAGAGGGTTTTGCTGAAAGTGAACACAATTTTATAGACTTTTGTTCTAGCAGCGAAGGGATTCAACTCATGCGCGCTTTTACAAATATATCTGATGCTAAAGTGCGTCGAAAAATTATTGACTTGGCAAAAGCACTTTCTGAGGAAGATTTGACAAATAAGTTATAAATTAAAATTATATCTTTTCTCTTTTATTCATATACATTTGCATTGACTATTTGCTGTAGAATTAGCAAATGGTGACGACTTTAGTAAGCAATTGATTAAATCGTTGGTTTTCTTTTTTGAAGGAGTTCCTATGCCGCATCAAGATTATCTTTTTACGAGCGAATCGGTATCGGAAGGACATCCTGATAAAATTTGTGATCGTATTTCCGATGAAATCGTTGATATGATCTATAAAGAAGCTGAAAAGACTGGTACTGATCCATGGTTAGTACGCGTTGCCTGTGAAACTCTCGTCAGTGTCAACCGTGTTGTTATCGCTGGTGAAGTACGTGTTCCCGATACGCTATTAAAAAAAGATAAAAATAAAGAATTCATCTATGATGAAACTAGCTTTCCACTCATTAATCCCACACGTTTTCGTACAGCAGCCCGCCGTGCTATTCGTACCATTGGCTATGAACAAACAGGCTTCCATTGGAAAACTGTTAAAATTGATGTTCTTTTGCGCCCACAATCAGCTGATATAGCAAGAGGGGTTGATAATGCTACGGATCGGCATGGTGAAGAAGGAGCAGGTGATCAAGGTATCATGTTTGGATATGCTTGCCGTGAAACACCTGATCTCATGCCTGCGCCAATTTATTATGCGCATAAAATTCTCAAACTTCTTGCCGCAGCTCGTCATAAAGGAGAGGGAGAAACTGGAAAATTAGGACCAGATGCTAAAAGCCAAATAACCATACGTTATAAAAATGGAAAACCGATAGAGGTCACATCCATTGTTCTTTCAACGCAGCACCTTGATGAAAGCTGGGATTCCAATAAAGTACGTACAGTGGTTGAACCTTACATTCGCCAAGCTTTACATGACATTCCCATTGCAGCTCAATGCAGTTGGTATATTAACCCAACAGGAAAATTTGTCATTGGAGGACCTCAAAGCGATGCCGGATTAACGGGACGCAAAATTATTGTGGATACTTACGGAGGTGCAGCACCCCATGGAGGCGGTGCTTTTTCAGGAAAAGATACAACAAAAGTTGATCGTTCTGCTGCCTATGCGGCACGCTATCTGGCTAAGAATATTGTTGCTGCTGATTTAGCAGAGAGATGCACCATTCAACTCTCCTATGCAATTGGTATTGCACAACCTTTATCTATTTATCTTAATCTTCATGGAACAGGAAAAGTCGATGAAAAAGTTATTGAAGAAGCCATCCGCAAAATAATGGACCTTTCACCTACCGGCATTCGAAAACATCTTGACCTCAATAAACCTATTTATGCGAAAACAGCTGCCTATGGTCACTTTGGTCGTAAACCAAAACACGATGGTTCGTTTTCATGGGAAAAAACTGATCTCGTGAAAACGCTTCAAACAATGATCCAAATCCCATGATTAAACATAATATACGTAAGAGTGAAGCATTTTTTGGACGCCGACAAGGAAAACAACTTCGAAACAGTCAGCTTACACGTATACAAATGCTTCTCCCCAATTTGAATATTGATTTAAATGTCCCTCCTCCCTTAAACCTTACATCCTTATTTTCAAGCAAAGTAAGAGAAATTCGACTTGAAATCGGTTTTGGTGGAGGTGAACATTTACTTCATGAAATGGAATATTTTCCAAAAACCGGTTTTATCGGCGTCGAGCCCTTTATCAATGGCATGGCAAAAATATTATCGTCTCTTGAACAGCATCAAAACCATCAAAATCGTCTTCGCCTCTATAATGATGATGCTACACGCCTTCTTGATTGGCTCCCTGATAACTCGCTTGATGGAATAGACCTCTTCTATCCTGATCCTTGGCCGAAAAAGAAACACTGGAAACGACGCTTCATCAACATAAAAAATCTTAACCGTTTTGCTCGTGTTCTTAAAATAGGAAAGTTTTTGCGCTTTGCTAGCGATATAGACAGTTATGTAAACTGGACTTTGTACCATTGTGCACAACATGATCACTTTGAATGGAAAGCAGAAAGCCCTCAAGACTGGAAACTCCCTTATCCACTATGGAGCGGAACCCGCTATGAAGCAAAAGCTTTACGTGAAGGACGAACGCCTGCCTATCTTACCTTTATCAAGAAATAAATGATCAAGCGCTTTTCTCATAAACAACTTGAAAAATTTTGAATTTAAGAGTATCAATAGTTAAATTCTTGGTCTTATGATGAAGAGTGGGCCGTTGGACCCGCTCTTTTTTAATATCATAAAACTGATGAAACCAACTTGGATAAAATGTATGAACGAAGCTGAAAAAATAAGCAATCTTGACGAACCGCGCCTGTTTGAAGAAGATGGTATCGAAGCACAAGTTGCTGCTCTTGTCATACCACTACTTAAACCTTTAGGTTTTCGTTTGGTTCGTGTGAAACTTCTTGGTCAAAATGGTTTAACACTTCAAATTATGGTTGAACGTGCCGATGGTTCTATGACCATAGAAGATTGTGAAACTGTTAGTCGAACAGTTTCTCCCCTCCTTGATGTACAAAATGTTATTGAACGCAAATATCATTTAGAAATCTCATCACCTGGAATTGATCGTCCATTGGTAAGAAAATCTGATTTTTTTCATTGGCAAGGGCATCTTGCAAAAATTGAAACCAAAATAACAATTGATGGGCGCCGAAAATTTCGTGGGACACTTACAAATATCACGCAAGATGGATTTATTTTAAACACTGATAAAGCTGCTTATGGAGAAGCCATGTATACCCCTATTTCCTTTTGTGATATCATAAATGCGCATTTAGTGCTTACCGATGAGCTTATTCGCGATGCATTGAAACAAAATAAAGATTTAAGTCAACAATTCATTGCCGAAGAGAACGCTAACGACTCTATACAGACGCTCAATTTCAAAAAATAATATCACTGGGAAATACCCATCGTGTGGCACAAAGAAGGAGAAAATTGATGGCTACAAGCGCTAACAGGCTTGAGATTCTGCAAATTGCAGATGCTGTTGCACGTGAAAAGTCAATCGACCGTGAAATTGTCATTTCTGCGATGGCTGATGCTATTCAAAAAGCAGCACGTTCTCGTTATGGTCAAGAAACCAATATTCGTGCTGAAATCAATTCTAAAACAGGTGAAATTAAATTACAGCGCCTGCTTAAAATCGTTGATGTCGTTGAAGACTATACAACGGAAATTACTTTGTCTGATGCTCTCAAACGTCAAACAGAAGCAAAAATTGGTGATTTTTTTGCTGATCTTTTACCTCCTATGGATTTTGGACGTATCGCAGCACAATCTGCTAAACAGGTTATTGTACAAAAAGTACGCGATGCAGAGCGCGATCAGCAATATGAAGAATTCAAAAATAAAGTTGGTGAAATTATTTCTGGTACAGTTAAGCGTGTGGAATATGGTAACGTCATCGTTGATCTAGGACGCGGTGAAGCTATTGTTCGCCGTGATGAATTAATTCCTCGTGAATCATTCCGCTATGGAGATCGCATTCGTGCTTTTGTCAATGATGTACACCGTGAAACGCGTGGTCCACAAATTTTCCTTTCACGCACACATCCCCAATTTATGGTAAAACTTTTCACTATGGAAGTACCAGAAATTTATGATGGTATTATAGAAATCAAATCTGTTGCTCGTGATCCAGGTTCACGGGCTAAAATCGCCGTTGTTTCACGCGATGGTTCCATTGATCCTGTTGGAGCATGCGTTGGAATGCGAGGAAGTCGTGTACAAGCTGTTGTTGCTGAATTACAAGGCGAAAAAATTGATATTATTCCTTGGTCGCCTGATGCGGCAACATTTGTCGTTAATGCACTGCAACCTGCTGAAGTTTCTAAAATCATCCTTGATGAAGATGCTGAACGGATTGAAGTTATTGTGCCAGATGATCAACTTAGCCTTGCTATTGGACGACGTGGGCAAAATGTTCGCTTGGCTTCGCAACTAACAGGATGGAACATTGATATTTTAACGGAAAAGGAAGAATCTGAAAATCGTCAAAAAGAATTTACTGAACGGAGTAAATTGTTTATGGCAGCCTTAGAGGTTGACGAAATGATCGGACAGGTTATGGCATCAGAGGGTTTTTCTTCTATTGAAGAAATCGCCTATATTGATCTTGAAGAAATCGCTTCTATTGATGGTTTTGACCATGATACCGCCGCTGAAATCCAAAGTCGTGCCCGCGAATATCTTGATCATCAAGAAAAAGAACTTGATGAAAAACGCAAAAAGCTCGGAGTTTCTGACGAGTTGCGAACACTTCCTGGAATGACAAGTGCTATGTTGGTTGCTGTAGGTCAGGATGGTGTAAAAACAATAGAAGACTTTGCTGGCTATGCCGTTGATGATTTAGCTGGTTGGAGAGAACGTAAAGAAGGTCAAACACAGAATTTTTCTGGTATTTTAACCCCTTTTGACATTACACGCGCAGATGCAGAAGCTATGGTTTTAGCCGCACGTGTACAAGCAGGCTGGATAGACCAAGCTGATCTTGTTACAGAAAATCCTGTAGAAGATGAAAACTCTGCAGAAAATGAAAAAACAGATGATTTGGATGTGGATACACTTTAAATGAATGAACGGACTTGCATTGTGACCCGAAAAAATGCTTCAGCACAAACGCTGATCCGTTTTGTTATTGGTCCCAATAACCAAATTGTTCCTGATCTTAAAGCGAATTTACCAGGACGTGGCGTTTGGATTTCTGCCCATCACGCTGTTATTGAGAAAGCAATCAAACAGAAAGCTTTTCATAGAAATTTTAAAACAGATGTTGAAGTTACACCAAATCTTGTGCATGTTGTTGATACGCTTTTACTAAAAGCCGCTCTTTCAAGCCTTTCCATGGCACGAAAAGCGGGAGCAATTGTTATGGGAGCAACAAAGGTTGACGCTGCTATCCGCTCTGGTAAAGTTATTCTTGTACTTCATGCTAAAGAAACAACAGAAGATGGGAAACGAAAAATTGCACAGGCCATCCATTCAATACAACAACAAACAAATCGGACTATAAAAACCATATCTTTATTTACAAATGATGAAATGCGAGTGGCTTTTGGCTCTAATCCTGTAATGCACGCGGCCTTACTGGACACAAAAGCTGCTGAAGGATTTCTCAAAACGACATGTAGATTGATCAGCTATCGTGACGACAAGCATAGTAAGTCTAGTGAGATGACGGCACAAGCCGTGAAGGAAGTACAATGAGTGAAAATAACAACGACAAAACAACGGTCAAGAAGATACTAACTCTCAAGAGGTCTGTCTTGGAAACGAGCATGGTTAAACAAAATTTTAGTCATGGCCGTACGAAGGCTGTCGTTGTCGAAACCAAACGGCGTAAAATTACGCGACCTGATGAAAAAGCTGAAACCCTACAGCCCATTACAAAGCCGCATGTGGCCCCCCAGCGTTCTAAACCGCGTTTTGAGGAAAAAAAGCCTCAAGAATCTGTGGCCAAAAGCAATCTTTCATCAACTGAAATGGAAGCGAGACTTCGCGCGTTAGAAGAAGCACATATCCAAGAAAGAATAACGCGAGAACAAGCCGAAGAAGAAGCAAGACGCGCTAAAGAGCGTGAAGAAATTTTACAGCAAGAAATTAAAGAAAAAGAAATCCATCTCCAACAAGAAGAAGAAATATCGCCAGTGCAGATTCCACCTGTTCCCCCTCTCATTGAACAGGCAGATATTCCTATTGCCACTAAACAGACAACCGTGGTTGAAAAACGCAAAATAGATGACAATAATGAGGAAGAACGGCATAGTCGACGTGCTAATCCTGCTAAATCAGAAATACGTGTACCCAAAGTTGTCAAAGGAGCTGATGAGCGGAGACGCGGAAAGCTAACTCTGAATAGTGCACTGGATGAAGAAGGAAGCGCACGTGGGCGCTCAATGGCTGCAATGCGGCGTAGACAGGAAAAGTTTAAGCGTGCACAAAATCAAGAACCAAGAGAAAAAATTTCTCGCGAAGTTGTTCTTCCTGAAACGATTACCATTCAAGAGCTCGCACAACGTATGACTGAGCGTTCTGTTGATGTGATTAAATTCTTGATGAAACAAGGACAAATGATGAAACCTGGCGATGTTATTGATGCAGATGTTGCCGAACTCATCGCTGTTGAATTTGGCCATACTGTTAAACGTGTTTTAGAATCTGACGTAGAAGAAGGTATCTTTAATATAACAGATAATCCTCGAAACATGCAGCAGCGCGCCCCTGTTGTAACCATTATGGGCCATGTTGACCACGGAAAAACTTCTCTTTTGGATGCTATTCGTAAAGCAAATGTTGTTTCTGGCGAAGCAGGAGGTATTACGCAGCATATTGGTGCCTATCAAGTAGAACAAAACGGTCAAAAAATTACCTTTATTGATACACCAGGCCATGCTGCATTTACGGCTATGCGTGCACGCGGAGCTCGTGTTACTGATATTGCTGTTCTCGTTGTAGCCGCTGATGATAGTGTTATGCCTCAAACGATTGAATCAATCAATCATGCGAAAGCTGCTGGTGTACCTATCATTGTTGCTATCAACAAAATTGATAAACCAGCTGCGAATGCACAAAAAGTGCGTACAGAACTTCTACAACATGAAGTGTTTGTTGAAACTATGGGTGGTGAAACTTTGGACGTTGAAGTTTCTGCTAAAACTGGTCAAAATCTTGATAAACTTCTCGAAGCTATCCTTCTTCAGGCTGAAATGCTTGATCTGAAAGCAGATCCCCAACGAACTGCAGAGGGCGTTATCATTGAAGCCAAATTGGATCGCGGACGTGGGTCTGTTGCAACAGTTCTTGTTCAAAAAGGTACATTACACCCTTCTGATATTATAGTTGCTGGAAATGAATGGGGTCGTGTGCGTGCTTTGATTGACGACCATGGCCGCCATGTCAAAGAAGCCGTTCCCTCTACACCAATTGAAATTTTAGGCATGCAAGGAACACCACAAGCCGGAGACCGTTTTGCTGTTGTCACACATGAAGCAAAAGCACGTGAAATTTCTGAATATCGACAACGATTAGCACGTGATAAAGCTGTTGCGCGGCAAACTGGTTCGCGTGGTTCTCTTGAGCAAATGATG
Source organism: Bartonella sp. AP1QHHD (assembly GCF_042196265.1). Taxonomy (NCBI): domain Bacteria; kingdom Pseudomonadati; phylum Pseudomonadota; class Alphaproteobacteria; order Hyphomicrobiales; family Bartonellaceae; genus Bartonella; species Bartonella sp. AP1QHHD. The sequence goes on along the minus strand of NZ_JBHIPW010000006.1, from coordinate 75,707 downwards.
ACAAAATTGCAAACGACTGGTGTTAAGGAATTTTCTCTTATTATAAAAGGGGATGTGCAAGGATCAATCGAAGCAATTGCTTCAGCATTGGAAAAACTTGGAAATGATGAGGTTCGTGCACGTATTGTACATTCTGGTGCTGGAGGAATTACCGAAAGTGATATTTCTCTTGCAGAAGCTTCTAACTCTGCTGTAATTGGCTTTAATGTTCGAGCCAATAAGCAAGCACGTGATTTTGCTAAAACACAAGGAATTGAGATTCGTTATTACAACATCATTTATGATCTTGTTGACGATATCAAGGCTGCCATGTCTGGATTACTCTCACCAGAACAGCGTGAAACTTTCCTTGGTAATGCTGAAATTCTAGAAGTCTTTAACATTACAAAAATTGGAAAAGTTGCAGGATGTCGTGTTACAGAAGGTAAAATAGAACGAGGAGCCGGTGTTCGCCTTATCCGCGATAATATCGTTATTCACGAAGGAAAGCTGAAAACACTCAAACGCTTTAAGGATGAAGTCAATGAAGTGCAAAGTGGTCAAGAATGTGGAATAGCCTTTGAAAATTATGAAGACATGCGTGCAGGAGACATCATTGAGACCTTCCGTATCGAACATATTAATCGCACATTATAAAATAATCCAATAACTTTACTCTGTTGTGAAATGAGAAAAGTTATTAGGTTTTATACACAATATCTCTTTTTACTTATCTAAATGGTCAAAAAAGAGATCTTGTAGCAAGGATAAAACTTTGATGAAAAATGCAGGGCCATCACAACGGCAACTTAGAGTAGCAGAGCAAGTACGTCATGCAATAGCGCATATATTACAGCGTGATATTTTGCTTGATGATATCTTAAAAGATATTGTTATTTCTGTCTCTGAAGTACGCATGTCACCAGATTTAAAAATTGCTACTTGCTTTGTATCACCTCTCAGCACTCTTAAAAATGCTTCTCATACCGATGTTGTTGATACCCTCAATAAACATAGTCGTTTTCTCCGTGGAGAAATCAGTCATGCGTTGCGACAAATGAAATATATGCCAGAACTGCGTTTCCGAATTGATAATAGTTTTGATAATTTTTCAAAAATTGATGCCCTCCTTCGCTCGCCTGAGGTTGCGCGCGATCTTCACCATAGTGATACAGATGAGGATTAAAGATATGACGCGGCAACACAAGAAAAAAGGGCGTCCTGTTTCTGGCTGGGTCATATTTGATAAACCAAAAGGAATGAAATCAACAGAAGCTGTCTCACAAATCAAATGGCTCTTCCATGCTCAAAAGGCAGGACATGCGGGTACACTTGATCCTCTTGCTTCTGGTCTCCTTCCCATTGCATTGGGCGAAGCAACCAAAACCGTCCCTTACGTGATGCAAGGCAAAAAAACTTACCGTTTTCATATTGCTTGGGGGCAAGAGCGCTCAACAGATGATTTAGAAGGAGAAATAACGAAAACTTCTCTCATACGTCCAACACAAGAAGAAATACTTGCTCTTCTTCCTCAATATACAGGTGTTATTTTGCAAACACCTCCACAATTTTCAGCAATCAAAATTGCCGGAAATCGTGCCTATGATTTAGCGCGTGAAGGGGAAGTTGTTGAAATTCCGCCCCGTGAAGTGGAAATAGAAACTTTCAAGTTATTAGAAATGCCTACCAAAGAGCATTCTGTCTTTGAAATAACCTGCGGAAAAGGAACTTATGTGCGCTCTTTAGCACGCGATATGGGACGTGATCTCGGTTGCTATGGGTATATTGCTGATTTAAGACGTATTGCCGTCGCACCTTTTGATGAAGAAGATCTCATTACATGGGAGGAACTAAAAGCAGCCATTCCGCCAAATAAAAACACTACAGATGAAAATAATCGTTCTTTTGAAAAAAACTTCTCAACACTTGATGAGCTCTTAATTGACACAAGCGCCGCATTGGATTGCCTTCCTCACTATATCCTTAATGAAACTCAAGCACAGAGGATTATAAGAGGCCATTCTATCCTCTTGAATCATCACAAAGTACCTCTTGATGAAAAGGAAGTTTGTGTCCTCTATAAGGAACAACTTCTTGCTATTGGCACTCTCGACAAAGGTCTATTTAAACCAAAGCGGATTTTCACAATTTAATCGATTCTTTTCCCAACCACCTTTTGCGGAAAGATATTTTTCTCTATCAATTAAGAAACATATGGTGCTTTTCATTGTCTATATTTACCGTATTCATATCAAAATTTAAGTCAGTGCTATAAGCTAACACCACCACACACTTTTTCCTCTTAATGTCGCAACAATCCTTGCATTTAAAGGATTCATAAGAGGCTTTTTATTTCTTTTTTAATCGTTTTTTACTCATACTTTAGTCCTCGTTTATAATGTACAAGCAAAGATATGGACTGATTTACTCTAAATAGATTTGAAACGAGAAAAGCTTAAGATTTTCAGAACTATCACTCAACATGAAAAATAACAAATAACCATTATAAATCAATGCATTAAATATTGAAACAGCAATTTTTTTATGATTATGCTAACAAATTGATCGAAATAATATTAATTATATTTAATATTTACAAAAACTGTTTTAACCCTAAGGGAGATGATCAGAGGAAACTTTTAAAAGCATCTCATTGGCTTGAGGTATTGTTTGGCGTTCAATCATGCGGTGCACTCTTATACCGTTAGGAGCACAATTTAAATGACGCAGACGCTTATTGACTTCTGCATCTGCTTTTGTACGACGATGATTATGGCGTAGATAATCTACCCATGTTGGCATATGATAAGCCTCTGTCCAATATTCAGGTCTTTCAAGATCTCGTAAAAGGACCCACTGACGCGCACCATCACGTAATCGAATATGGCGTCGACGCGTCATCACTTTGAGAAACTCTTCAAGATCATTTTCATGAATTTTATAATCGATCATTATCATGATCGGGCCACTTCTTGCTTTGAGGTCAAGTAATAATTCCGGCTCTCTAAAATGATCAAGAGGATTTAAATCTATCTGAGGAATTTCTTGAATTCTAAATTTTACCCCCGCAAGAGCACCAAAAATCAAGAATAGAGAACAAACGCTCAAAGCAATTGTTGGAGAATAACCATCAGCCAAAACTCCCCAGACTGCACTTCCAATAGCCATCCCCCCATAAGATGCCGTTTGATAAAGTGCTAAAGAACGTGCAACAACCCAGCGTGGTGTAGAGAGTTGTACAGATGTATTAAACAATGATAATGCCAAAACCCAACATAACCCTGCAGGAAATAAAGCAATATGGCTTATAATCAGTGAACGGCTTATTCCCAATAAAAAGCAAGAAAAGGCAAAACCAATAAATGCACTTGCAATAATTGTTTCTGAACGAAAATGATGCCGTACAACTGCATTAATAATACCTGCTGTCATGGCTCCTAACCCAAAACAACCGAGCAATGTACCATAAAGAAGGGCACTTCCTCCAAGAACTTTATGCGCAACAATTGGCAAAAGTGCTAAAATAGAAATTGCTCCTATACCAAAAAGGAACGCTCGAACCATAATACTCAGGAGATTAGGTGACATCGCAACATAACGCAAACCATCTGAGACAGCTCCTAACAGCCTTTCTCGTGGCAATGAGTTGTTTTCATAATTCGACTTCCAGAAAAACAACGCACCAATAAGAGGAATATAGCTTATAGCATTAAACAAAAAAGCAGCAGATGCCCCCAAAGTTGCAATGATGGCACCACCAATAGCAGGACCAACACTCCGCATCAAATTAAAGCCGACACTATTCAAACTAACAGCAGCAGGAATATTTTCCCTGCTCACAATATCTCCTATCGTTGCTTGCCAAGAAGGATTATAAAAAGCTGTACCACATCCAATCAAAAACGTAAAACATAACAAAAGCCAAGGTGTTAGAAATCCCATATAGGCTAAAACAGATAAACTCATGGATATGACCATCATCATAATCTGCGCACACAACATAATTTGACGCCGATTAAAATTATCCGCTAATGCCCCTGCCATCAAAGAAAACATAACAAGTGGTAATGTTGTGGCACTTTGAACAAGCCCAACCATGGAATGCGAAGAACTAATCAACGCCATTAACCACCCTGCTCCAACAGCCTGTATCAGCCCCCCTAAATTAGAAATAAGAGTAGATGACCATAGATTTCGAAATACCGAATTACGAAAAAGTTTTAATGTTGAAATGCTCTGCATCTTTTTCCTCCAAATCGGTATTTATCATCTTTGTTATCACACACACGCTCATAATCTTTGTATCAAAAGGATGCATAATTCTTTAAAAAACTTCTCATAAAACTCTATTTAAATCAATATTTCAAAACAAAAGCTTTTATTTAAAGAAAGACTTCAAAATGCTGTAAAGGACTAGTATTTTAACCTTCTTTCCTATATAAGGACGAAAATAGGTAAGAGTCTTTGACTCTTCTTGTTTCCTCACAGACCCTTGCTGAACGACATCTCGGCTATGGGTGACTTTATGTTTCTTCGTTTTTGGAAAGGATAATACGATGTCGATTACAGCTGAACGTAAACAAGCTCTTGTCGCAGAATACGCAAATAAAGTTGGTGATACAGGATCACCAGAAGTACAGATTGCTGTACTTTCTGAACGTATTTCTAATTTAACAAACCACTTTAAATCTCACAAAAAGGATAATCATTCTCGTCGTGGTCTTTTGAAGATGGTGTCTCAACGTCGGCGTCTTCTTGATTATCTTAAAGGAGTTGACCAAAATCGTTATCAGACACTTATCAAAAAGTTAGGTTTGCGTCGCTAAAAGAAAAATGGTGGTGGTGTTTAAAAAAAACCACCCATTTTTTCAACGTGTTGCTTTTAATTAAAAAATTTAAAAACTGACAAGTTATTATGGGATAGGACTGCTCATCATTTCGCATTTAAGGCAGTTTACTTCTCTATTCTCGTAACAAAGATAAAAAGTATGTTGTCCACCCCAGAGCTTGGAAATATGCTACGCAAAACCAGAATGTGAGCAATCAAAGATTTAAACACTGGTCATTAAGGATAAAAAATGTTCAAAACGCACAAGATAGAAATTGAATGGGCTGGGCGTCCTCTCACCCTTGAAACAGGGAAAATAGCACGTCAAGCTGATGGTGCAGTGATTGCTACCTATGGAGAAACTATTGTCTTAGCAACCGTTGTATCAGCCAAAAGTCCAAAACCAGACCAGGACTTTTTTCCACTCACCGTTAATTATCAAGAAAAATCCTATGCTGTTGGTCGAATACCTGGGGGCTATTTAAAACGTGAAAGTCGACCAAGTGAAAATGAAACTTTGGTTTCACGTTTGATTGATCGCCCAATTCGTCCCCTTTTCGTTGAGGGATATAAAAATGATACGCAAGTGATTGTTTCCGTTATACAGCATGATCTCGAAAATAATCCCGATATCCTTGCGATGATTGCATCTTCTGCTGCATTGACCCTGTCAGGTGTTCCTTTCATGGGTCCTATAGCTGGTGCCCGCGTTGGCTATTGTAATGGACAATATGTTCTCAATCCTCATATTGATGAAATGCCTGAATCAAAACTTGATCTTGTTGTTGCTGGAACAGAAAGTGCTGTTTTGATGGTTGAATCAGAAGCACAAGAATTACCGGAAGATATCATGTTGGGTGCCGTGATGTTTGGTCACAAAGGCCTTCAACCTGTCCTTGATGCCATTATAAAGCTTGCTGAAGTTGCTGCAAAAGATCCTCGTGATTTTGTTCCTGAAGATCTTTCTGAACTTGAAAAAACAATGCAGAAAATGGCAGAACAGTATATACGAAAGGCTTACACAATTACTGATAAGCAAGAACGTTATGCTGCAATTGATGCACTAAAGACAAAAATCCTCAGTAAATTTATGCCAGAAACAGAAGAAGACTGTAAGTTTAGTGCAGATCAAATTGCAACCGTATTTAAACAGTTGCAAGCAAAAATTGTTCGCGGGAATATTCTTGATACCCAAAAGCGGATTGATGGACGCAATCTTTCTACCGTGCGCCCTATCCAATCAGAAGTAAGTATTTTACCCCGCACACATGGATCAGCACTCTTTACCCGCGGAGAAACACAAGCTATTGTCGTTGCAACACTAGGAACTGGTGAAGATGAACAATATGTTGATTCCTTAACGGGAATGTATAAGGAAACATTCCTTCTCCATTACAATTTCCCACCATTTTCAGTGGGTGAAACGGGACGCCTTGGTTCTCCTGGTCGTCGTGAAATTGGACATGGCAAATTGGCATGGCGAGCAATTCACCCCATGTTGCCAACGAAAGAATCTTTTCCTTATACTATTCGTGCTGTCTCAGAAATCACTGAATCCAATGGATCTTCTTCTATGGCAACGGTTTGTGGGACCTCACTTGCTCTCATGGATGCCGGCGTTCCTCTAGCACGCCCTGTTGCTGGTATTGCCATGGGCTTGATTAAAGAAGGAGAACGCTTTGCTGTTCTGTCTGATATTTTAGGGGATGAAGATCATCTTGGAGATATGGATTTCAAAGTCGCAGGAACAGAAAATGGTATTACTGCCTTGCAAATGGATATCAAAATTGATGGTATTACCGAAGAAATTATGAAAATCGCGCTTGAACAAGCCAAAGGTGGACGAATCCATATCCTCAATGAGATGGCGAAAGCTTTAACCAGTGCACGTGCTGAGCTGAGTGAATTTTCTCCACGAATCGAAGTTATGAATATTTCTGTCGATAAAATCCGTGATGTTATCGGCTCTGGTGGTAAAGTTATTCGGGAAATCGTGGAACAAACTGGAGCAAAAATTAATATTGAAGATGATGGTACCATTAAAATTGCTTCTGCTGATGCTAAAACCATTGAAGCAGCAAAACGCTGGATCCATTCTATTGTCGATGAGCCTGAAGTTGGTGCTGTCTACCAAGGAACAGTTGTAAAAACTGCAGAATTTGGTGCATTTATAAACTTCTTTGGTTCTCGTGATGGACTCGTTCATATCTCTCAGCTTGCATCAGAACGCGTCACCAAAACAACCGATATTGTGAAGGAAGGTGACAAAGTTTGGGTTAAATTAATGGGCTTTGATGAGCGTGGAAAAGTTCGGTTATCAATGAAGGTTGTTGATCAAAAAACCGGAAAGGAAATCACCGGTGATAAAGCGATGAATGAAGAAAAGTGCGTGGATGAAAAAAAACAACCTGAAAATAAGCGCCGCCGTAAGAAAAAAGAAGAGTAAGTTTTTCCTCTTATCGTATCATGAAATGCCATCCCAACATTGGAGTGGCATTTTTCTTTGAAAGAGTCATATGTGTTATTATTTTTGCCTTTTGAAAATCATGAACTCCCATATCCTGATCCAAACCAATGTTGGTTAAGTTTCGGTTTAACAGAAATCCCAGCTCCAGAATGGGCACAGAATTTAAAAGTTATTACGCCTTGGCGACCAGATTTTTTAAAATTTGTCGATACTCAATTTCACTGCTCTCCCCAAATAGATAAAACCTTCAGCTATGATGGTGCATTTTTACATTTGAGCAAATATCGTGGTTTTAACCAAAATTGTTTTCTTGATTTATTAGAATGCGTTAAACCCAATGGATGGATTGTAATCAGTGGGAATAAAACTGCTGGTGCTGCTTCAATGATGAAGTGGGTCAAAACAATTGTTCCCATCACCAACAAATTGTCTAAAAATCATGGTCTTGTATTTTGGTTGCAAGTTCCTCAACAAATTGAGAGACATAACATTGCACAATTGCGCTCACCACCGCTCACTTTTGGTAAATTTCAAACCACTTCTGGTATGTTCTCACACGGACGTATTGATCCGGGATCCGCTGCACTTGCTTCTTATATGCCCAAAGTTATTTCTGGAAAAACAGCTGATTTTGGTGCTGGATGGGGCTATCTTTCTCACGTTGCACTTGAACGAAGTGAAAAACTCACCGCTCTAGACCTTTATGAAGCAGACTACAACGCTTTGAGAGCAGCAAAAAGGCACCTTAAATCCATAACTGCTCCTTTTCCAATTCATTTTTATTGGCATGACCTTGTGCATGAACCTATCACAAATCTATATGACACAATCATTTCAAATCCACCGTTTCACACACAACAAACGACAGATGTTTCATTAGGAAAAAATTTTATTATAAATGCTGCAAAGTGCCTAAAACCAGGCGGCAGCCTGCTTTTTGTTGCAAACCGCCACCTGCCTTATGAAACATTATTAAAAAATATTTTCCGCACAGTGTTGATACATGAACAAGCCCATGGTTTCAAAATTATCGAAGCGCGCAGATAAACAAAACAAGCAATAACTTTCAAAGAATAAAACGGGAAAGATCGATATCAGCAGCAAGCTCACCAATAGATTTTCTCACGTAAGCAGCATCAATTTTAAACGATGTTCCAGCTTTATCGGGCGCCGTAAAAGAAATCTCATCCAAAACGCGCTCCATCACGGTTTGCAAACGACGTGCCCCTATATTTTCAATCCTTGCATTTAAATCTACAGCAATATCTGCCAAAGCATCAATTGCATCATCGGTAATTTCCAAATGAACCTCTTCTGTTGCCATAAGAGCAATATATTGTTTAATCAAACTAGCTTCTGGTTCCGTTAGAATGCGCCGTAAATCTTCCCTTGTTAAAGGGTTGAGCTCCACACGGATGGGCAAACGTCCTTGAAGTTCCGGTAATAAATCAGATGGCTTGGAAACATGAAATGCACCTGAGGCAATAAAAAGAATATGATCTGTTTTGATTTGCCCATATTTTGTACTAACCGTTGTTCCTTCAACCAAAGGCAAAAGATCCCGTTGAACGCCCTCACGCGAAACGGCAGCACTGGCTCCACCATCCCTAGTTGCAATTTTATCAATCTCGTCAATAAAAACAATACCGTCATTTTCAGCAACACGAAGCGCTTCTTGAATAATTTGATCCTGATCAAGGAGTTTTTCAGATTCATCATCAATAAGCGGCTTAAAAGCATCCCTTACTGTCGTCTTACGAACTTTTGTACGACTGCCCATTTTACCCAAAATATCTGATAAATTCATAATACCCATTTGTGCCCCAGGCATACCAGGAATATCAAAGGTTGAAGCACTATTGCTATTATTATCGGCGACTTCAATTTCAATCTCTTTCTCATCCAATTCACCTTCACGCAATTTTTTGCGAAAACTATCACGGGTAGCGGGACTGGCTGTTTTACCAACAAGGGCATCTAAAACGCGCTCTTCAGCATTCACGTGAGCCTTTTCTTTTATTTCATCCCGTTTCTTTTCACGCACAAGAGAAATGGCAATTTCAACAAGATCTCGAATAATTTGCTCAACATCACGTCCCACATAACCAACTTCAGTAAATTTAGTCGCTTCTACTTTAACGAAAGGTGCTCCAGAAAGTTTTGCTAATCGACGTGCAATACCAGTTTTACCAACTCCTGTTGGCCCTATCATTAAAATATTTTTTGGCATAACTTCTTCACGCATCGGCTCATCAAGCTGTTGCCTACGCCACCGATTGCGTAGTGCAATAGCTACAGAGCGTTTGGCATCATTTTGGCCAATAATAAAACGATCAAGTTCAGAAACAGTTTCACGAGGGGAAAATACAACACACATTTAAATAGCTTTCTCTAAAGAAGATAATTCTGCATCCAATGTTTCAATCGTAAAATGATCATTGGTGTAAACACAAATTTTAGCGGCAATAGCCATAGCTTTACGAGCAATAGTTTCTGCATCCAAATCCAAATCCATGAGTGCACGCGCTGCTGAAAGAGCAAAATTTCCTCCAGAGCCAATTGCCATAACCCCATCTTCTGGTTCTAAGACATCACCAAGCCCTGTTAGAGCCAAAGTTACTTTCTTATCAGCCACGAGCATCATTGCTTCGAGACGACGCAAATAGCGATCTGTTCTCCAATCTTTTGCAAGTTCCACACAAGCACGCATAAGCTGATCAGGATATTGCTCAAGCTTTGTTTCCAATCTCTCCAGTAATGTAAAAGCATCTGCCGTAGCACCAGCAAAACCAGCAATAACCACTCCGTTCTTTCCAAGACGACGCACTTTACGTGCATTGCCTTTCATAATTGTCTGTCCAAGAGAGACCTGACCATCCCCGGCCATCACGACTTTTCCACTTTTTCGTACCGTAATAATTGTTGTACCATACATTATGTCTGGCTTATGTTCTGTCATAAGGAAACTCCTTAATATTAACTTTACTTTTTAATATTGATTTCTTTTCATACAATGTAAAACTCAATTACTATTGTCCTATTTAAGAACATATACAGCAAAACACAATGATTCAGCATAACTCAATTTGTTGAAAATGGAAAAATGATATCATTGTTGTCAATGTAAATTACTGCTAAATAGCTTTATATAAACAGTTTGTGCTTTTTAGAGGAAAATTATGAAAAAAATAGCCATAGGGACCTTAGGTGGAACAATTGCAATGACTGCTGATAGTTTTGGTCACATGCAACCGACTTTAACTTCAGATAACCTCATAAAAAGTGTTCCTGATTTAAATAACGTTGCTGATATTCATGCACAAACATTAATGCAAATACCAAGTGGATCTTTATCGTTTCAAATGCTTTTTGAAATAATTAAGTGGGCAAAACAACAAATAAACGCTGGTGCAGAAGGTATTGTTTTAACACAAGGGACTGATACTCTGGAAGAAACAGCTTTTTTTCTTTCTCTTTATTGGCAAGAAGCCGAACCACTCATCATAACCGGTGCTATGCGCATGCCTCATGAAGCAGGCGCCGATGGCCCCGCCAACATTTTAGCAGCCACTCGTGTCGCAGCAGCCACACAAAGTCGTAACAGGGGCGTTCTCGTTGTCATAAATGATGCAATTCATTCACCTTATTGGCTCTATAAAAGCCATACCATCAAAGTCGAAACATTTCAATCAGGTCTTGCAGGTGTTTTAGGAACTATTTTAGAGGGAAAACTTATTTATTTCAATGATCGAAAATTTTTCCCAAAAACGTTTGATCTTCCCCAAAACCATGATCATCAAATTGCACTCCTCTATTCCTCTTTATCATCTGATGCAAAATTAATGAAACTATGCCTTGAAAGTGGGTATTATGCTGGAGTTGTTATTGCTGGTTTTGGTGCAGGACACTGTAGTTTTCAAGAAGCAGACCTTGTACAACAATATGCACAAAAAATACCAATCATTATTGCTAGTCGTTGTTGTAATGGCTCAACAACTCGTATAACTTATGGCTATAAAGGCTCCGAAATCGATATGATTGCTTCTGGTGCTCTCATGTCTGGTTATTTATCAGCCGTAAAAGCGCGTCTACTTTTATGGACTTTTTTGGCGCAAGGGCACTCATTAGCACAAATCCGTGCAAACTGGAATGACTGGACTATAAGTTAATGAAAAATGATCTATTATCTTAAAAGAAGAGAGCATGCAAAACAAAATTTACTTGAAAATAAAGCCGCTCATCTGTCTGCTCTTAATCAATTGCTGCTGCAAAAAATTCTCGACCAATACAAATGATTGATACGACTATACAAAAAATTAATCAGAAAGATAATCTGGTCAAATCCGTTTCTGACCGATATTCACCCTATCGCGTTTTTACTGCACAAGAATGGTCAGAGTTTCGTGCAGACACACCTCTTACTTTGACTTTTGATGAAATTAAGCGTTTACGCTCTATTGATGATCCTATTGATCTTAAAGAAGTCCAACGCATTTATCTTTCTTTATCGCGTCTATTATCATGCCATGTTGAAGCAGTACAGGAACTTTTTCACAAACGTCAGCAGTTTCTCCATCAAGAAGAGAGTAGAAAAACGCCCTTTATTATTGGAATTGCTGGTTCTGTAGCTGTAGGAAAATCAACCACGGCTCGCATTCTTCAAGAACTGTTGAAAAGATGGACATCTAGCCTTAAAGTTGATCTGATAACGACGGATGGTTTTCTCTATCCTAACGCAATCTTACAGCAAAAAAATCGAATGAATCGCAAAGGATTTCCTGATTCCTATGACATTAAAAAGTTGCTGTGCTTTCTTTCGGCGATAAAAGCAGGTATCGGAAATGTCCGTGCCCCGCTTTACTCACATATGATCTATGATGTTCTAGAAAATCAGACTATTACCATTGATCGTCCTGATATTTTAATTGTTGAAGGTATTAATGTATTACAGGTCAGTGATCTTCCTAAAGATGGGAAAGCTATTCCTTTCGTATCAGATTTTTTTGATTTTTCAATCTATGTCGATGCCGAAACAGAAGTCATTCGTCACTGGTATTTAGAGCGCTTTAAACGTTTGCGTAAAACAGCTTTTCAAAATCCTGAATCCTATTTTCATCGTTATGCCCACCTCAATGAAAAAGAAGCTTCAAAAATCGCTGAGGATCTTTGGCAAACGATTAATTTAAAAAATTTACAGGAAAATATATTGCCAACACGACCACGGTCCAATCTCATTCTACGAAAGGGAAAAAATCATTTGGTCGAATATGTCGCACTTAGACGACTATAAGGATCTCATAACTATGCAGCACCACCACATTCATTTTACCTCAACGCGTATCGATAACAGTTGCCCTATCATCTTGGTAAACCAAAGAACTCTTGCCAACTTATCACTTGATGCGTCAACAACAGCATGGATAAAAGTTAATGACTTTACTGGTAAAGCAGGACAAATACTCTTTATTCCTCACGAAACGGGACATTTAAAAAAAGTTTTATTTGGAATTGGCAATGGTAACGATCCTTTTATCACAGGACTGCTTGCTCAAAAGCTTCCTGCTGGTCAATGGCATTTAGAAGGTACAACCTCTGATGAAATAAATACCTATCTTGGATTGGCATTTGGTAGCTATCAATTTAATCGCTATCGTCAAAATTCTTCTTTCAAATCATTATCTATCCATGTCAATGAGGCTATTGATCTTAATGAGCTCCAACGAATTTATGAAGCTGTCTTTTTCGTCCGTGATCTCATTAATATTCCAGCCAATGATATGAACCCTGATGCTCTCGAAAAAGAAGCTCGAAAACTAGGAAAAACCTACGGTGCTCATATCAAAAGTATTTGTGGAGACGATCTCTTAACCCATAACTTTCCGATGATTCATGCTGTAGGACGAGCAGGCAGCACTGCACCACGACTGATTGAGTTACTCTGGGGGCAAGAACATCATCCTAAAATAACGTTGGTGGGCAAAGGCGTAACTTTTGATACTGGAGGTCTCGATATTAAATCAGCCAATAACATGTTGCTTATGAAAAAAGATATGGGGGGTGGAGCAAACGTTTTGGGATTGGCTAAACTTATCATGGACGCAAAATTGCCTTTCCGTTTACGCGTTTTGATTCCAGCTGTAGAAAATGCAATTTCTGGGAATGCTTACCGACCAGGTGATATTCTCAAAAGTCGTAAAGGTTTAAGTGTTGAAGTAGGTAATACAGATGCTGAAGGGCGAATTGTCCTTGCCGATGCACTCGCCTATGGTGATGAAGAAAGTCCACAATTCATGCTTTGTATGGCTACTTTAACAGGGGCAGCGCGTATAGCATTAGGACCAGATCTTCCCGCATTTTATTGTAATGATTCAATATGGGCACAACAAATTTCTGAATCTGCTCACGCTGTCTTTGATCCTCTTTGGCAAATGCCCCTTTGGAAACCTTACCAAGAGATGTTATCATCACCAATTGCTGATCTTAACAATGTAACTGGAAATAGCTTTGCTGGTTCTATAACGGCTGCTTTATTTCTTAATTCTTTTGTTGAAAAAGCTGAACATTTTGCGCATTTTGACCTTTATGGATGGGTTCCAAAAGAAAAACCAGGATACCCTATTGGTGGATCAGCACAAACTATTCGTGCCCTTTATAATATTTTTAAAAATGAATTTTGACACAAATATCCACAAAAATGGACAATTTTGCAGCTTAAAGAATAATTGGTCTTACACTGTGTTCTTAGTTTTGTTTGAGGATAAAAACCTTACCAATACAGTTTTCATGAGTTTGTTTAAAGGTAAGGAGTAACAAAATGGACAGCAAAAAGATGATCTCTAAAGACCCAAGGCTTTATGCATTCAGAGATGATCTAGCAGATCAACGTCTTGAAACAGAAATTACAGCCCAGCGCTTTGTTCAAGGTGAAAAAAAACGTGTTAATACAGCGGTCGCTGGGCTTTTTAAAGAAAATAGTAAAAAAAGTGAAAGACAAACAGAATGCTTATTGGGAGAAGAACTTCTCATTTTTGAACAAGGGGAAACGATGTCGTGGGGGCAATCCCTTAAAGATGGTTATGTTGGTTATATTGATACAAAAGTTCTTTGTACATCAACCATAAAACAAACCCATGTGGTTTCAGTACCACGCACATTTAAATATTTACACGCTGACTTACGTGGACCAATAGTATCCCCATTATCTATGGGAAGCAAAGTCAGTGTTGTTGATGAAATTGAAGTCCGTGACACAATGTATTCTATTCTTGAAAATGGAACAGCAATCATTACGAGCCATCTCAGCCCCATTGGACGCGTATATGAAGATTATGTCACAGTTGCAGAAACCTTTATCCGTACACCTTATCTTTGGGGTGGTATCAGCGGTTTTGGAATTGATTGTTCGGGACTCATTCAGCTCTCTATGATGATGACTGATCAAATAGTTTTACGTGACACCGATATGCAGCAAAAAACTATAGGCAGTCCTCTTACAGATACTGATAAACTTCAACGAGGCGATTTAATTTTTTGGAAAGATCATGTTGCTATTATGGTTGATCATGAAAATATTATTCATGCAAATGGTTTTTCCATGGACGTTATGATCGAGCCATTAGAAGAGGCAATTACGCGTATAGCTAAAAAAAATCAATATCCCATCGCAAAACGTCGTCCAATGCAAGAAACTTAATACATGCCTCCTATAAAAAGTTAATTGAATGTTTTTATTATACAATAGATTGATTTATAAGGATAACTATCCATCATTCGCTCTGCATCAAGCATTCTAAATATCGTAAAATTCTCTTATTTCAAATCTGTTTTTATGTTGAATCAATCAAAATCGCTTGCTTGTTCATCACAAGCGAAATTGATGTATAAGTAAAAATGATTACGAAAAGAAAAAATATCCCTTCTGAATGCTCTCAAATGCCAAGAGCTATCATAACTAACATTGGAACCAGCTTACTCCTTCATAAGCGTAAAGATAGTGGCGCTCAATAGATTTTATCTTATAAGGCTTTACCATTATACCATTCACGAGTGCCAGCACAAAATGGGCTTTGGAATATTGCGAGATGTCTCTTTTAAACAACCCCGTAAATATGCAACACAATGGCGTTCTATATTACGTAAGGGATATGCCCCTCTTAATCAAAAGCAACATTTTTTGAAATTTTTCCTATTATCGATATCTTATGAAATAAATACTCCTAATATCTCTCGATGCATCCAAGACAATCTCTCAATAATAATCGCGAAAAGTATAAATCCATTATCTACCACCATTTTTATGCTTATGAAGCGCGCAAAGGCATCATTATACACTTTTTGCCAATTCTCAATGTTGCGATAACCCTTGGCTATTGAAGAGTGTTCTTTCAGCACGTATTTTATTTATTTCTGTCTTAAATAATTTTATCCACATGACCCGCCCCGCTTGGAACGTGCAAAAGAATGATTTTGATTAATTTAACATAAAACAGATTTGAAATGAAAAAATTTTTTATGACCCTGGACTTCCCCATTCAACATAAAAAAAATTATAAATTATTATTATAACTCAATATATTGATTTATATTTAAACAATATTTCCTTCTTATAACACATTAAAGAAGGTGATTTTTCAATACCTGAACCAATGGTTTATCAGCATCAGGCATAGGGTATTTATCAAGATCATTAATAAAAACCCATTCTAAATTTTGCCCTTCTCGTCCTTGCGCAACGCCCTCATAATGGTCACAAAGATACAATGGCATTAAGAGATGAAATGTTTTATAGCTATGACTTGCAAATGTTAAAGGGTGTAAATTATTTGCCTGAACATACACACCAAGCTCTTCTTCTAGTTCACGAATCAATGAAATTTCTGGAGTTTCACCTTGCTCAACCTTTCCACCAGGAAACTCCCATAAACCAGCCAGCGATTTTCCTTCAGGACGCTTGGTAAGCAAAACACGATTATTTTGATCTAACAGTGCACATGCAACAACAAGAAGAATGGAACTTTTCATACACATATCACTCCCCAATAGGGAACATAAAGATAACTGACTTTTCTATCATATCCCCTCTGCTCCTAAAAGAGCTCACATACCCCATTTGCTCTGAAAAATAATAAACTGTTAAATATAAAGTGCATCCATTAACTTCTGTAATCACTATTGATCATAACGTACTCTTTTGTTAAATCGCAAGACCAAACCGTCGCCGTGCTCTTACCCAAACCGATATCAACACGAATTGTGATGTGCTTACCTTGCATATAAGTACCTATTGTCTCTTCACAATACTCAGGATCTCGTACGCCATTCACGGCCACACGATGCTCACCAAACCAAATCGTCAATAGATCACGATCGACTTCAACACCGGCCTTCCCAACTGCCATAACGACCCGCCCCCAATTCGCATCTTCACCAGCAATAGCCGTTTTTACGAGCGGTGAATTTGCAATTGATAAAGCAATAGTTTTAGCTGCATTGTTTGTTGTAGCACCCATCACATTAACCTCAATTAAATGACGAGCACCTTCGCCATCACAAACAACTTGTAGTGCAAGTTCATGCAAAAGTGCACTCAATTGTTTCACAAAAACTCCATAACGCTGATCAGATTTACTTGTAAGACATGGGAAATGTTCTTTTCCTGTCGCAAACAACATAAGCGTATCTGAAGTTGAAGTATCGCTATCAACAGTAATTGAATTGAAAGAACCCTCAACTGCCTCTGATAACATGGATTGGAGTACATCCGAAGAAATAGTAGCGTCACTAACCACAAATGACAGCATTGTCGCCATATCGGGTGCAATCATACCAGCACCTTTTGCAATTCCATGAATGGTAACACGCTCTCCCCCACAGTCAAAAGTGCGCGTCGCAAGTTTTGGAAATGTGTCCGTTGTCATTATGGCTTTTGCAGCTTCCAACCAATTTCCCTCTTCTGCTGTCTCTGCCATACTTGGTAAAAGATTGACAATACCCGATGCATCCATTGGCTCACCAATAACCCCCGTAGAAGCTATAAAAATTTCATCTCCTCTAACCTTTAAAGCGTTTGCTGCTGCACAGATGATTTCATTGGTTGTGTGCTTTCCTTTTCTTCCTGTAAAAGCATTTGCATTTCCAGAATTCACAACAACACCCCTCGCAACCCCATGAGGAAGCGATGCACGACAATGCTCTACAGGAGCAGACGGACATTTTGAACGGGTAAAAACACCGGCCACACTCACTGGCTTATCGAATATGATGAAAAGAAGATCTGTACGATCTTTATATTTAATCCCAGCTTCAGCTGTTGCTATCCGTACCCCAGATAAGGAAGAAAGCTCCTGAATCTTTTGAGGCGACAAAGGAGAAATTTTCAAAACCACAATATGCTCTCTGTAAAAATAAATGAAATGATTGCAGATCAATAACCCCTCATAGAAAACTGCTAGGCTTTTTGAACAAAACTAACTTAGCAAATTATCTATTAAAGAGGCTATCCACTTATTTTTCCTAGCTATTCTGTATCTTCTTCATCTGATGTCTCATCGGGAAGTAGCGTCCCATTTTGATGAAGCGATTCCATGATTTTTTTAACATTAGGATCAGGGTATTTCACATCCATCTTGCTACGCAAATCAACAATCAGTTCTTGATAGCGCTTTTTTATCAGCTGTGTCCGCAACATCTCTTTAACATCATCAAATGCAGGAGGTTGTTTCAAACGACGATCTTCTAATTTAATAATATGCCAACCAAAAGGACTTTCAACGGGTTGTTTAGTGTATTCGCCAACTTTCAAACCAAATGCAGCATCTTCAAAAGGCTTGACCATTTGACCATGGCTAAAATAACCAAGATCACCCCCAACGGCAGCAGAACCATCTGTTGAACTTTTCTTTGCAATCTCTTCAAAATTTTCGCCTTTATTTAAATGCTTAATGATAGCTTCTGCTTCTTTTCTCGTTTTGACCAAAATATGACGCGCTTTAACCTCATCCTCTTTAGGTAAAGCAGCAACTTCTTGCTTATAAAGAGCTTCCAAATCAGTATCCGATATTTTGTCAACAATCGCCTGTTTAAAATAAAGCTGTTGAAGAACATTGTCACGCATGACTGCCATACGTTTATCGTAAGCTTCTGTCTTATCAAGACCTTTGCTTCTTGCTGCTTTTGCAAGTGCCTGCATATCTAAATAAGCTTTTAGAACCATCATACGACGTTGTTCATCAGGAAAACGTGCTAAATTAGGATTTATTTCAAGTGCTAAATCATCCAATTGGCCTGCTGTAATATTTTTCCCATCAATAACCGCCATAACATGAGAAGGAGAAACGGCTTTTTCAGAAGCTTTCTCCAAAGTCTTTAAATCATTCGACGATGAATTCAAACCTTCTTGGGCTCTCACCCCTAAACTTGTACTTGCCAATAAAGTTGATGCTAAAAAAAGCGTGATAAAGTTAAATTTCATAAATATACTCCTTAAAAATGAAGGCAGGTTCAAGATTCCAATTTTCTTTAACATAACACTTTAATCTTTAAACATAGAGAAATAAATTAGTAATTTATTTTAAAAAAGTATAAAATTATCCTTTTATCTCAGTTTCTCCAATCCTATCTAATGCAGATGAAAAGCATGATAATAGAGAAAAATGACATATTGTATCTTAAATTACTTTGTATTGTATCAGTTAAATAGCATACTTAAAGTTGACATAAAGCGCTTAGCCTCTTATCTCTACTTTACAATTAGAGTGAAAAATTGCACACCAGCAAGTATAATGGTACCATCTGCATTTCATGATGTCTCCAATGATATCAGACAACCTGAAGGAAATGTAGAGTATGGGGAGAGCATATGAATTACCCAACAAGAGTGACAACAATTAAAAGAAAGGGCCAGAGATGGTCAGTTTAGGTGTTTTTGCCCGTAAGTTTTTTGGTTCAGCTCATGAGCGACATCTCAAAGCACTCCGCCAAAAAGTTGCACAAATTAATGCTTTGGAAGAACAATTCGTAAAATTAAGTGATGAGCAGCTTTGCCAAAAAACAGATGCCTTTCGTAAACGTCTTAGTGAAGGTGAAAGTGTTGATTTGCTCTTACCAGAAGCTTTCGCGACTGTTCGTGAAGCCGCAAAACGTGTTTATGACATGCGTCCTTTTGACGTGCAACTTATTGGTGGAATGGTCCTTCACGACTGTGGCATAGCTGAAATGCGTACTGGTGAAGGTAAAACATTAATGGCAACTCTACCAATTTATCTCAATGCATTGGAAGGTAAAGGCGTTCATGTTGTGACAGTAAACGATTATCTCGCCAGTCGTGATGCTGAAACAATGGGGAAAATTTTTAGTTTTCTAGGGCTTACAACAGGCGTGATTCTTCATGATCTTGATAGTGATGCCCGCCGAGAGGCCTATGCATGCGACATTACCTATGCCACAAATAATGAACTAGGTTTTGATTATTTGCGTGATAATATGGCCTTCGATCATAGTCAAATGGTCCAACGTGGACATCATTACGCAATTGTTGATGAAGTTGATTCGATTCTTATTGATGAAGCCCGTACCCCCCTTATTATTTCTGGTCCTCTAGAAGATCGTACTGACTTCTATAACCTTATTGATACATTTATTCCTGCCTTAACTCCAGAAGACTATGAAATAGACGAAAAACAAAAAACAACGACCTTTACCGAAGTTGGTACTGAAAAAATTGAAAAAATGCTCGAACAAGCTGGGCATCTTAAAGGTGAGAGTCTTTATGACATAGAAAATGTCGCTATCGTTCATCATGTCAATAATGCTCTAAAAGCTCATAAACTGTTTGCTCGTGATAAAGATTACATTGTTCGCAATGATGAAATCGTTATTATTGACGAATTTACAGGGCGAATGATGCCTGGGCGGCGTTATTCTGAAGGACTTCATCAAGCGTTAGAAGCTAAAGAGCATGTTGCTATTCAACCAGAAAACCAGACACTTGCTTCCATCACTTTCCAAAATTACTTCCGTATGTATAGAAAATTATCTGGCATGACTGGAACTGCAACAACAGAAGCCGAAGAATTCAGAAATATTTATGGTCTTGACGTTGTCGAAGTCCCTACCAATTTGCCAATACAACGTATTGATGAAGATGATGAGATTTATCGAACAGCAGAAGAGAAATATCGGGCAATTGTGCGTGATATCCGTCAAGCACACGAAAAAGAACAGCCTATTCTTGTTGGAACAACCTCTATTGAAAAATCAGAACAATTGGCAGAGCGTTTGCGAAAAGAAGGCATTACCGATTTTAGAGTCTTAAATGCTCGCTATCACGAACAAGAAGCATATATCATTGCGCAAGCAGGAGTTCCTAGAGCTCTCACCATTGCAACCAACATGGCAGGACGCGGTACGGATATACAGCTTGGTGGTAATGTTGAAATGCGCATCCGACAAGAGTTACAGGATATCCCCGAAGGTCCAGAGCGGACAGCTAAAATTGAAGAAATAAAAAAAGATGTTCAGAAGCTTAAAGAAAAAGCTTTAGCGGCTGGAGGGCTTTACGTTATCGCTACTGAACGTCATGAAAGCCGTCGTATTGATAACCAGCTTCGTGGACGTTCTGGTCGCCAAGGCGATCCTGGTCGCTCAAAATTCTTTCTCTCTCTTCAAGATGATCTTATGCGTATCTTTGGCTCTAACCGTATGGATAGTATGCTGCAAAAACTTGGATTGAAAGAAAATGAAGCTATTATCCATCCATGGATTAATAAAGCCCTTGAAAAAGCGCAAAAAAAGGTCGAAGCACGAAACTTTGAAATTCGTAAAAATCTGCTAAAATATGATGATGTCATGAATGATCAACGCAAGGTTATTTTTGAACAGCGTATGGAGGTTATGAACGCAGATGATTTATCAGAAATGATCCTTGAAATGCGCAATGAAGTCGTAGAGGATCTCGTAGAGGCTTATATTCCATCAGGGACATATTCTGAAAAATGGGATGCAAAAACTCTCGAAGAAGAGCTTCAACAACTCTTTAATCTTGAGCTTCCAGTGGAAGAATGGGCAAAAGAAGATGGAATTGCCGAGGAGCAAATTCTAGAGCGTGTATCAGATGCTGTTACAAAACTTGAAAATGAGCGTACTGAACGATATTCTCCAGAAGTTATGGCTTATTTTCACAAAGCAGTATTGCTCGAAACTATTGACACGTTATGGCGTGAACATCTGGTGAGTTTAGACCATTTGCGTTCTGTTGTTGGGTTTCGTGGTTATGCGCAGCGGGATCCGCTCAATGAATATAAGACAGAATCATTTGAACTCTTTCAAAGTATGTTGAAAAATTTGCGCCGAATTGTCACTTCTAAGCTTATGCGCTTTGAAATCATTCAACACCCCACAGAACCGACCATGCCTGAGCAAACTGATGCTGCTTCTTCTGTCTTTAATGATCAAAGTCAAGAAAATGCTCCCACCTTATGGGCACGATCACAAGAAAATAGATTTGTTAATCCACAAGATCGTGACCCTAACGATATAACCACATGGGGAAAAGTTGGACGTAATGAGCGTTGTCCTTGCGGTTCAGAAAAAAAATACAAACACTGTCATGGAGCCTTTGTTTGAAAAGCAAATTATGCAAATGAATAAAAAGCGAAATTATGAGCAAGAATTGCGCACAGCTGGTTTAAGAGTAACACGTCAACGACGAGTTATTCTTGATATTTTGACTGATACAAATGATCATCCTAATGCATTTGAAATTTTTCAGCGTGCAAACAAAATAGATTCGAATATTTCACTCTCAACTGTTTATCGAACCATGAAAATATTAGAAGGAAATGGAACAATTCATCGCCATAGCTTTAGTGGTGGTCCATCTCGTTTTGAGCAAGCAGATGGGCAACATCATGATCATCTCATTGATATAGAAACAGGACAAGTTATCGAGTTTCATTCTGATGTTATTGAAAAGCTGCAAGAGGAAATTGCAAAATCCCTTGGCTATGATATTATTCATCACCGCCTTGAACTTTACGGAAAAAAAAACTCTTAAAAAAGTAATCATATATCATTAGATAAAATACCTCAGGCAAATCAAATTTTATAAAAATTTACCTTTAAAATATAATAGTTTTCATTGGCAAAAAAAAAGAATTGCTTTATTACTCCTCTTTGTATGATGCTATACGGTAATTCATTGCCAATATTATAACAAAAAATCATTGCAACAAAATATTATAAAAATTGTATTATGAAAAATTAGGCCAATATTATCATGGTTTCTTTGCCACAAGATCGTATGAGACAGCTTGAAAAACGCTTTGAAATAATTGAAAGCCAAATGACGACGAATCCAAATGCTGAAACATATGTCAAATTAGCTTCTGAATATGCAGAACTACAACCCGTTATTACCTCTATACGCGCATTAAATGCTCTTTATGAAGAGATTACAGAATTAGAAACGATTATCAATGATAAACAAACAGATATAGAGATGCGTAATCTTGCTCAAGAAGAGCTACCATCGTTATATAAAAAAGTGGAGCAATTTGAAAAAGAACTCCAAATTCTGTTATTGCCTAAAGATGTTGCTGATGAAAAAAACGCTATTGTTGAAATTCGAGCAGGAACGGGTGGCTCAGAAGCAGCACTTTTTTCCGGTGATCTTTTCCGCATGTATGAACGTTATGCCCATGCTCACAATTGGAAAGTAGAAGTTATTTCACTTAGTGAGGGGGAAGTTGGCGGATATAAAGAGATTATTGCTACCATTTCAGGAAAAGGTGTCTTTTCTAAATTGAAATATGAATCAGGGGTTCATCGTGTGCAACGCATCCCTGAAACAGAGACAGGTGGGCGTATCCATACATCTGCTGCTACCGTTGCTGTGCTTCCAGAAGCTGAAGATATTGATATTGATATTCGTCCTGAAGATATTCGTATCGACACAATGCGTGCATCCGGAGCAGGAGGACAGCATGTTAATACAACGGATTCAGCTGTTCGTATCACGCATATTCCAACAGGAATTATGGTCGTACAAGCAGAAAAATCACAACATCAGAACCGAGCACGAGCCCTTCAAATTTTACGGGCACGCTTATTCGATATCGAACGACAAAAAGCGGAAAGTGAACGTTCAGCTTCTCGTAAAAGCCAAGTTGGTTCTGGTGATCGCTCAGAACGTATTCGTACCTATAATTTTCCACAAGGACGTGTCACGGATCACCGTATTAATCTAACCTTGTATAAGCTTGATCGCATTCTAGAGGGAGATCTTGATGAACTTCTTCATGCACTCATCTCAGATCATCAAACAACACTGCTGATGGAAATGGATAATAATTGAGCAAATATTCTTTCAAGAATGTTATCCAACAAATGCAAGAAAAATTGCGCACGAAAGGGATTGCTGAAGCCGATCTCGATGCGAAAATACTCGTTGAATGGATAACAGGAATAAATGCTGCTGAAAGAATTTCTAAACCAGATATGCATCTATCTTCTGAGCATATTATACAAATAGAACAGGCTTTACAACGGCGTATTGCAGGCGAACCCGTTTACCGTATTATAGGAGCACGAGAATTTTATGGTATATCTTTTACATTGTCTCAAGAGACGTTAGAACCTCGTCCTGATACAGAAACGCTGATAGATCTTGTTCTCCCTTTTCTCCAAAAACAGGTCGAAAATTCGAGAAGAACAACATTCCTTGATATGGGAACAGGAAGTGGCGCCATTGCTATTGCACTCCTTAAACAAATTCCCCAATCCTATGCGGTGGCAGTCGATATTTCTGAAGATGCCCTTAAAACAGCGAAAAAAAATGCAAAAAATGCTGAAGTAGCACACCGCTTCACACCTCTTCTTAGCGACTGGTTTGATTCTGTCACAGATCGCTTTGATTTTATTGTTTCCAATCCACCTTATATTCCCGCAAAAGATATCAAAAAACTTGCAAAAGAAGTGCGCTTACATGACCCATTACGCGCTCTGATAGGAGGGGAAGATGGACTTGATTTTTATCGAAAACTCGCCCATGAAGCAGCCAATTACTTAAAAGAAAACGGCTATGTCGCTGTTGAAATTGGTTTCTCTCAAGAAAATGAAGCCTGCAATTTGTTTGAAAAAAATGGTTTTCAATGTTTAGAAGTGCGCAAAGATCTAAGTGGAATACCCCGCGCACTTCTATTTGCATGCAAACATTAAAATTCCCAATCATCATCCGTAGTAGCAACCGCCTTGCCAATGACATAAGAAGAACCTGCCCCTGAAAAAAAGTCATGATTTTCGTCAGAGTTTGGTGATAAAGCTGCCAAAATAGCGGGATTAACACGACAAACCTCAGGGGGGAAAAGAGCTTCAAAACCTAAATTCATTAAAGCCTTGTTAGCATTATAATGAAGAAAAATTTTAACATCTTCTGTCAATCCAAGTGCATCATAAAGATCTTCAGTATATTTGCACTCGATATTATAAAGGTCAAAGAGCAGGTTAAAAGCAAAATCTTTAATTTCTTTCTTTTTGGCTTCATCAAGCTTTGCAAAGCCCAATTGGAATTTATAACCTATATAATAACCATGGACTGCTTCATCACGAATGATTAATCGAATGAGATCTGCTGTATTGGTCAACTTAGCGCGACTGGCCCAATACATGGGCAAATAAAAACCAGAATAAAATAAAAAGCTTTCCAGCAAAGTCGAAGCAATTTTTTTCTTAAGTGGATCATTTGCTTCATAACGCTCAAGTACTAATCTAGCCTTTTTCTGCAAATGAATATTTTCTTCTGACCATCTAAACGCATCATCAACTTCTACCGTCGAACAAAGGGTTGAAAAAATAGAGGAATAAGAACGTGCATGAACAGCTTCCATAAAGGCAATATTCGTCAAAACTGCCTCCTCATGCTCTGTTATCGCATCAGCCAGAAGCGAAATGGCTCCTACAGTGTTTTGAATTGTATCGAGAAGCGTTAGTCCTGTAAAAACACGAATCGTTAGCTTGCGTTCTTCATCCGTTAAGCTTGACCATGAGGGAATGTCATTGGAAAGTGGAACCTTCTCAGGTAACCAAAAATTCCCAGTTAAGCGGTTCCATACTTCAAGATCTTTCTCATCATGTAATCTATTCCAATTAACAGCGCACACAACAGGATTTTTGGTTGTAATCTTTGTCATATGATGATCTCCTATAAACTGCACGAAACACAGCCATCAACTTCTGTTCCACTTAATGCTACTTGCCGTAATCGTACATAGTAAATACTCTTGATTCCCTTTTTCCAAGCATAAATTTGTGCGCGGTTAATATCACGTGTGGTCGCTGTATCAGGAAAAAATAATGTTAATGAAAGACCTTGATCAACATGCTGTGTTGCAGCAGCATAGGTATCTATAATTTTTTCAGGACCAATCTCATAAGCATCTTGGTAAAAATTCAAATTCGTATTATCCATATAAGGAGCGGGATAATAAACGCGCCCAATTTTTCCCTCTTTGCGAATTTCAATTTTTGAAGCAATTGGATGAATGGAAGAAGTGGCATGATTAATATAGGAAATAGATCCCGTAGGTGGAACTGCCTGCAAATTGCGGTTATAAAGCCCATACTCAATAACTAATTTTTTTAGTTCCTGCCAATCCTTTTGATCTGGAATAACAATATTATTCCGTGCAAAAAGCTCTTGCACAAGCGGAAATTGCGGTTTCCATTCTTTTTCAATATATTTTTCGAAAAAACGTCCATCTGCATAAGCTGATTTTTCAAACCCTGCAAACATTTCTTGACGTTCGTGCGCAATTAAATTGGAAGCCCGTATGGCGTGATATGTCACAATATAAAAATAGATATTGGTAAAATCAATCGCTTCTGGAGACCCATAATAGATCTGCTCACGCGCTAGAAACCCATGCAAATTCATTTGTCCCAAACCAATCGCATGACTTTCAGCATTGCCTTTCGCAATGGAAGGCACACAAGCAATATTGCTCATATCCGAAACAGCAGTAAGAGCACGAACAGCAGATTCCACGGTCTGTCCAAAATCAGGACTTTCCATTGCTTTGGCAATATTCATGGATCCAAGATTACAGGATATATCACTTCCAATCGTGCGATAAGTTAAATCTGTCTCCAGTTCACTCGCCTCACTCACCTGCAAAATTTCTGAACATAAATTGCTCATACTTATGCGCCCAGCTATCGGATTCGATCGATTAGCAGTATCCTCAAATAAAATATAGGGATAACCGGACTCAAATTGAATTTCCGCTAATGTCTGGAAAAAAACGCGTGCACTTATTTTCTTTTTACGAATCTTTGCATTATCAACAAAAGAACGATAATGCTCCGTTAAAGAAATATCGCTAAAGGGCTTACCTGTCACACGCTCGATGTCATACGATGAGAAGAGATACATATCCTCATTATTCCGTGCAAGCTCAAAAGTAATATCAGGAATAACGACACCAAGCGAAAGCGTTTTGATTCTAACTTTTTCATCAGCATTTTCACGCTTTGTATCCAAAAACTTCATAATATCTAAATGATGAGCATGCAAATAAACAGCCCCAGCCCCCTGTCGTGCCCCAAGCTGATTGGCATAAGAAAAAGAATCTTCCAAGAGTTTCATCACCGGTAAAACACCTGAGGACTGATTTTCTATTTGCTTAATTGGCGCCCCTGCTTCCCGCAAATTCGTTAAACAAAGCGCTACACCTCCACCACGTTTTGAAAGCTGCAAAGCCGAATTAACCGAACGACCTATCGATTCCATATTATCTTCAACACGTAGCAAAAAACACGAAACCAATTCACCTCGTTGTTTTTTCCCAGCATTTAAAAATGTCGGTGTTGCCGGTTGAAAACGTCCTGTAATAATTTCATCCACAAAACTTTCAGCAAGAGCTTTATTCCCTTGTGCCAAATATAAAGCTACAAGACAGACGCGATCTTCATAACGTTCAAGATAACGTTTCCCATCAAAAGTCTTCAGTGTATAGCTGGTATAATACTTAAATGCGCCTAAAAAGGTAGGAAAACGAAACTTAAATGCATAAGCACGTTTAAAAAGCTTTTTAATAAAAGAAAAATCATAAAGCTCAAATAAAGCTTTTTCATAATAACCTTCTTCTATTAAGTAATCTATTTTTTCCTTCAGGTTATGAAAAAAAACTGTATTTTGATTAACATGCTGAAGAAAATATTGCCGCGCAGCAAGCCGATCCATATCAAATTGAATATGACCATTTTCATCATAAAGATTAAGCATTGCATTCAACGCATGATAATCAGTAATCTGATCCGATTTCTGCGATTGTCCTATACCAATTGTTTCCAAAATCTTTCCAATCCCTTTTTTACATAAATAACGTCTTCATCAGTTCCACGCAGCTCAAAACGATAAAGGCAAGGTACACAACATTTTTCAGCAATAATTTTACTTGCTAAATTATAATAGCGACCAAAATTACGATTCCCACCGCCAATAACACCACAAATTAATTTTCGGTTCTCAGCTTCATTAAGAAACTGGACAACGGCTTTCGGCACGGCCCCTCTTCCTTCACCATCTGCATATGTAGGAATAACCAATACATAAGGTTCAGCAACCAATGCAGAAGGCTTTCTTTTATCAATTTTGAAGAGTCGTTGACCAAGCTGCGAGACAAAATGTTCTGTATTACCCGTTGCACTCGAATAATAAACAATAAGCCCCATTAAGCACAAAGACCACTAATCATATCTGGTCTAAAACCAGACCAATGATTTTCACCACAAACAACGACAGGAACCTGACGATACCCCAGAGATTGAACAAAACTGTATGCTTGTTCATCACAGGAAATATCAACAACACGATAATGAATGCCTTTTGCATCAAAAGCGCGGCGTGTAGCATCACATTGGACACAAGATGGTTTGCTATAAATAGTGATCGACATTTTCTTCAACTTTCACAATTCCAAACAATCAACCCTGAAAGGTCAATCTAATAATTTTATAGGTACTCAAGAATAACAAAAAACAGAAATTGTACGCAAAACATGTGGTTATTTTCAAATAATACACAGCTTCCTGAACATAACAGAATTCCTCATCAAATAACTTCAAAAACTATGATGAGAATAAGCGATTATTCTACAACTTAAACGGCAAAGCCCCCTAGTTATAAAACAATCTTTTGCTTGCATTACAATTCCCTCCTGCTGTCTAAAAAACTAACGTTCTAAACTACCGTTTTTCAAGAGCTCTGTTTACTCTTTTACGGCAAAAATCAATTACAAAAACGAAAGGGAATCCTTCCAAAAGAGATTCTTCAGTAAAAATACTGCTATACCTTTGGCCAATAAACTCTTTACAATAATGGAAATAACTTAGATACCAAACGAAACACACTAACACCCTCTCTTGTGCTTATTTAGAATCACCAATCATTCTGATACTATATATAGTATATACTCTCTCTCTTTCGTCAAGGTGAATTCAATTATTATTTTTAATTTTCCACGATCTTCACACTAAAATTTTCAGTACTCAAAACTATGTAATAATATAACATTTTGTTGACAAACGTTATATTATTACATAGTTTCCAAAATAATAAGCAACGATGGTAAAAAATATGGATCTGTACTTCAATAAAACAACATTAGGCTATAGGAATAGAATAGCAATAAAGAACTTTTCAGCAAAGTTAAAAGCTGGTTCATTGGTTGCAATAACAGGTGATAATGGTGCTGGAAAATCGACACTGCTAAAAGCCATCGCCGGATTGATTAAACCTCTTAAAGGAAAAATTACAAAACCAAAAAAAAGCCGCATTGCTTATCTTGCTCAGCAATGTGATGTAGATCAAACATTTCCAATTGATGTGAAAACGCTTGTAAAAACAGGACTGTGGTCTTTTTGTGGATTATGGAAGAATCAGCGCCCTTATGATTCTAAGATTCAAAATGCTCTTAAAATGGTTGGGCTTACAGAACTCGCACCCCGTTCACTTGAAACATTATCAGGCGGGCAATTGCAACGCGCTCTTTTTGCACGTATCATTGTACAAGATGCCAATATTATTTTACTTGATGAACCTTTCAATGGTGTAGATCATAATACCCAAAAAGACCTTCTTGCACTGATCACATACTGGCAACAGCAAGGACGCACAATTCTCACAGCACTCCATAACCCTCTCATCGTGCAAGAATTTTTCCCCCAAATGATTCAAATTGATCAACAAAACGCCTTTTATGGAGAAACAACACAGTTTTTAAACAACACCATTCATCACGTTATGCCACATCTCATATCCAATTCTTTCCCTATTAGCGCACAAAAACAAAATCTTCTCATCAATGATTCTCTCTTTCTTAGGTTATAAGACGTGTATGCATTTTTTCTTGCCCCCTTTGTTGATTTCCAATTTATGCAAAACGCCCTTATCGGTTCTATTTTTCTGTCTATTAGCACTTGTCCTGTTGGTGTGTTTTTGATGCTCCGTGGAATGAGCTTGACAGGAGATGCTATCTCTCATGCCATTCTTCCTGGTGTTGCAACTGCTTTTCTGATTTGTGGTTTTTCCCTCATATCTATGACACTTGGTGGCATCTTCGCTGGTCTTATTGTTGCTTTAGCAACCATTTTGATTTCACGAAACAGCTTTCAGAAAGAAGATGCATCCATGACCGTCTTTTATCTTATTGCACTCGCGGCAGGTGTTATTATTATCTCACTGAAAGACTCAACAATTGAGCTGCTTCATCTCTTATTCGGATCGGTTCTTGCACTTGATGCACAAGCCCTTTGGTTAATCGCTACTATAATGCTGATTACACTATGCAGCCTTTGTATTTTTTGGCGTGCACTCGTTTTAGAAAGCTTTGACCCCCTCTTTTTTAAATCACTCTCTCCATTGAGTAAATATATTCATATTTCATTGCTTGGACTTGTGGTGTTGAATCTGGTTGGAGGCTTTCAATCATTGGGAACATTACTTTCCGTTGGCATTATGATGATTCCAGCCATTACAGCCCGTTTTTGGTTTTCACGGCTAGGCCCTATTTGCGCGCTTTCCACTCTTTTTGGAATCATTTCTAGCGTATGTGGTCTCCTGCTTTCTTTTCATCTTTCACTTCCCTCCGGCCCTGCTATCATCATTGCCGCAGGATTTATTTATCTCGTTTCCTGTTTGATAAGTCCACGTGGCTTTATTGTAACATGGTTTCCCCACCTCTTTTATACCTCCTCACTTTAAGGAAAAAATGTGCCTAAGTTTGCTCAAAAATTTGTTCTTCTTGGAGCTTTATTGCTTGCTCTTTCTCCATTTTCTGCTTCTGCACACAATAAAATCAAAGTTG
This sequence comes from Bartonella sp. AP1QHHD, assembly GCF_042196265.1. NCBI lineage: Bacteria > Pseudomonadati > Pseudomonadota > Alphaproteobacteria > Hyphomicrobiales > Bartonellaceae > Bartonella > Bartonella sp. AP1QHHD. The sequence goes on along the minus strand of NZ_JBHIPW010000006.1, from coordinate 45,073 downwards.
TTGCGAGCTTTTCTATTCTCGCAGATCTCGTAAAAAATGTAGGAGACAACCATATCTCTATGACTACTTTTGTAGGTCCAAATGCGAATACCCACACTTATGAACCTACCCCCCATGATGCTCAAGCGCTTAGAAATGCTCAAATTATTTTCATCAACGGGCTTCATTTAGAAGGATTCATTGATCGCCTCATTACAGCAAGCGGTACAAAAGCACTTCTTGTCGAAGTTAGCGCTAACATTCCCTCTCTCAAAATGAAAAATCAAGAACATAATGCCCATCACCACCATAGCGTTATTGATCCACACGCTTGGCAAACAATTCCCAATGTCAAAATCTATGTGAAAAATATCGCTGCTGCTTTTTGTAAAATCGATCCACAATCCTGCACCAGCTACAAAAAAAATGCCGAAACCTACATCCAAAAACTTAAAATAGCACAAGATACCCTGAAAACAAAAATTGCTACCATTCCTAAAGATAAACGTATCATTATCACATCTCATGATGCCTTTGGCTATTTTGCCAAGGAATATGGTTTTACTATCCTTGCCCCTCAAAGTGCTTCAACAGAAACTGAAGCAACCGCAGCCGATGTTGCTAAACTTATAAAACAAATTAAAGCGAATAAAGCAACTGCCCTATTCGTTGAAAATATCTCTAATCCCCGTCTCATAAAACAGATTGCAAAAGAAACAGGTTTAACAATTGGTGGAACACTTTATTCTGATGCATTGTCAAACAAAAATGGCCCTGCAGCAACTTATCTCGATATGATGGAACACAATGTGAATACCATCATTGATGCTATCACAAAACATTAAGATCTTCTATAAAAGAGGTAAAAAAGAGTTCATAAAATCGTAGGTCTATGATTATGTTACTAATGATGCTCCAACAGCTATAATTGATAACATTGATATGAAATAAAGTTACTTTTACAGAGAAATTTATACTCTATAGATTCTAAGATAGATAAAGTAAGTGGATTTATTGCCTCATGGTGCCCAAACTGTCAGCAGTAGCATTCTATTTTTCAATGCTTCTTTTACAATAACTCTCGACACTTGAAACGATTCATAAGAAGAATTTGGTGTCTTTTTCTTAAAGTATTTTTATCTATCCAACTTCATTTATAACATGCAAGTAGAATTAGTGTATGAATAAAAACCACTTGAAGAAAAAATGCCTCTTATGAAGAGTCTCAACACAATAATTGTTGCAATGTTGGAGACTGAAAGAGAGTATGATGATGGCCCCAGCTTGCATTTTTATAAGCATAAAGATGGCGATACACAATGGATTTTATGTTATACTACTTATAAACGACTGCGTGAACAAATAGTTGGAACAACCTTGCAAGATATTTTTTAAAAAAAGTGCGTAAATTGGCAACCCAATAGCCTTCTGTTTAGGTATTCTGTTTTGTATGAGAGATGCAATTCTATTCAAAGAACGTAAAAAAATGTGTTCGGCAATGCTTAATCGCCATTATGTAAGAGACACTGGCTCAGATGTTTTTGAAAATTGCAATACTAAATTAAAAGATGATGCTAAAGACAGAATCTATTTTTTATCTTGATGCTTTCATATTCCCCCCCTAAATTAAGCTGTCTCCTCATTTTAAAAATTACACAAGCAGATAAGCTTATTCTACTCTGGCATACAAAACTGAATACAGCACTGAACCGTCTTCATATTTGTCTCAAACATACTGCTGTATAAAGTTTAGGTTGATTTATAAGCAACAAAAAGCACGCGCTTTATAAGAAAGTAATATCATAAAACCATTAATAGACTGGTAATATATTGAAAAAATATACCAGCTTTTATAAAATGCTTTGTAAAACAATAATATAACTGTCTTTGTCTCTGCTGATTCTTATAGGTGTTCGCATCGATCCCTTATGCTATATTCATAAAGATCTGTTTGAGGATGATCTATAGGCAATTTTTAACTCAAGAATATAGAAAAGATCGATGAGATGTTACAGATGTGTTTCATCTGCTTTTATCGTTAAAAGTAATGAAAATTCTAAAACAAGCACGCCTTCTATCTCTCAGTGATTTTTTTGCAACTTATCAGATACCCTCGCTGAGAATTGCATAGTGATTTACATGAGAAAAAAATAAACTTGCAGCATGCGCGCATAGGTTTCTCTCTAATTTATGTGATTGGTAGAAAAAACAAATGCTTCTTATAGGAGCTCTGAAACCATTTTAGATCATATGGCCAGCGGTAAAATAGAATGCGCCTATTTTCGTACAGACTATTTAAAACAGCGTCGTATTTTGTGGATCAAGTAGACTTCTTATGTTAGGGGTCAAAGCCAAGATATGGGGCGCATCCTCCCTTATCTGTGACTCATTTTTTCTCTCTATTTCTCTCATTTACTTTTATAATACACATAAATTATTACATCAAGAAACATATTATAATATGTTTTTTTATAACAAAATTATAAATGAGTAAAAATATGGTTAATAAAGATTTATTCTATATTGATATTTTTTTATAATGAAAATGATGTTTGAAAATTATATTCTTCTTACAGACCGTGAAAATGCAAAATTTCTTCATATAAATGTTTTGACATTCTCAGCGCCATGGGACAATGGATCATTACCAAAACTGTTAAAATTTTGTTTTTAATCCCATCGGTTACAACCTGAGTTTGTAAATGTAATCGAGAAAGTCAAAACACAACATTATCATGACGCAGCATAAAAGAGAGTCGTGTCACATCAAGTAATGCTTACTTATTATTTGTGCGCTTTCCTGTGTTTTTATTAAAAGTATGAAAATTCTGATGAGCAACTGTGAAACTTAGTTTTTGACCATAGTCTTGTGTCAAGCGTTCTTTTATTTCAATCGTAAAGATGATACCATTCCAACGCGTTAAAACATGGCAACCTGTTCCAATAAGCTTGATAAGCTCAATTTTTGTGTGAAAGACAGGCCCTTTATCTGGATGTTGTCCCAATAAGATTATTTCAGGTCTGAATGCCAAAAGATCAGTTTCTTCGCCATAAGAAAATGAATGCCCTAAATGTTGTTCTAAGACATGGCGATCAAGAAAATTCATAGGAGGAGAACCAATAAAATCAGCAACAAATGTTGTTGCTGGAGTATCGTAAATTTCCATTGGTGTTCCAATTTGCTCGATAGCTCCTTTATTCAAAACGACTATTCTATCAGCTAATGTCATAGCTTCTAGTTGATCATGGGTAACATAGAGGCTCGTTGTTCCTAATGAACGCTGTAGTGTTTTTATTTCAATACACATTTGCGCCCGTAATTTTGCATCAAGATTTGAAAGAGGTTCATCAAAGAGAAAAACACGGGGTTGACGTACAATCACACGCCCCATTGCAACACGCTGACGTTGTCCTCCTGATAATTGTCGTGGTTTACGATCAAGAAATGGTTCTATCTCCAAAAGCTTTGCAGCATGTGCGATACGTTTTTTAATTTCTTCTTTAGGAGTTTTACGATTTTTAAGACCATATTCTAAGTTTCCACGAACTGTCATATGGGGATAAAGGGCATAATTTTGAAAAACCATAGCGATATCACGATCAGCTGGTTCACGATCATTGATACATTCGTTATCAATGCATAATTCACCTGAAGTAACTTGTTCAAGTCCTGCTATAATACGTAATAAGGTCGATTTTCCGCACCCTGAAGGACCGACAAGAACAAGAAGTTCTTTATCGGCAACAGTTAAATTTAAATCATCAATGACCAGAATGCCGTTGTCATACTGTTTTTTTATATTTGATAACTGGATTATGGCCACAATTACTTCTCCGTTTCAATAAGGCCTTTGATAAAAAGCCGCTGCATGAAGATAACAACAAGAACAGGGGGAACCATGGCAACAACCGATACTGCCATGAGTATATTCCATTGAGGATCATGTTGAAGTGATTCGACAATAAGCTGTTTTAAAATAATAAGGATCGTTTGATGATTTTGATCCGTTGTGATGATAAGAGGCCAGAGATATTGTATCCATCCATAAATGAACATAATGATAAATAAAGCAGCGATATTACTTTTACTAAGAGGAAGAAGAATATCCTTAAAAAATTTAACTGGACCTGCACCATCAACACGTGCCGCCTCTAAGAGTTCATCTGGAACAGTCAAAAAAAACTGGCGAAATAAAAATGTAGCGGTTGCAGATGCAATAAGTGGAATAATCATTCCACTATAGGTGTTAACCATCCCCAATTTCGCAACAATCTCATAGGTTGGAAGAATACGAACTTCGACAGGGAGCATCAATGTAACAAAAATAAGAACAAAAGCAGTTTTTCGGAAGGGAAAGCGCATGTAAATAATTGCATAAGCAGACAAAAGTGAAATAATAATTTTTCCAACGCTAATCCCAAGAGCCATAATGAATGAATTCATTAAGAGTGGCCAGAGGTTGGGCAAACCCAGCTGTGCAAGGCCATCACCAAAGATTGTTTTATAATTTTCCAGAGCATATTTCCCAGGCAAAAGAGGAAGTGTTCCTGAGTTAAATGCTGCTGAACTATGAGTTGATGCAATGATAGCAACATAAACTGGAAAGCAAATAATGATAATACCAACAATAAGAGTAATATGGGTTAGAAATTTCAAAACAGGGCGATTTTCAACCATAATTTGTTTCCTAATATTGTACACGGCGCTCAATCCAGCGAAACTGGATAAACGTTAAGACAATAACCATCAACATCAATATTGTTGATTGTGCTGCTGATGCACCGATTATTTGATTTCTAAAGCCATCGTCATATACTTTATAGACGAGGATGCTCGTTGCACGCGCAGGACCTCCAGAAGTTGTATTATCAATAATACCAAAAGTATCAAACATAACATAATTGACATTGACAATAAGAAGGAAAAACGTCGTTGGTGAAATTTGCGGGAAAACCACTGTCCAAAATCGTTTAAAGGGACCAGCACCATCAATGGCGGCTGCTTCTATTTGAGAACGCGGAACAGACTGAAGACCTGTAAGAAAAAAGAGAAAATTGTAAGAAATTTGTTTCCAACTAGCCGCAATGACAATAAGAATCATTGCTTGAGTGCCATTAATACGATAATTCCATAGCACCCCTATTTTCTCGAGAAAAAAAGGGATAATTCCGATGGTGGGATGAAAGATAAACAGCCACAATATACCTGCCAATACTGGAGCAACAGCATAGGGCCAGAGCAAAAGCATTGTATAAGCCTTTTTTGCACGGATGACACGATCAACACAGACAGCTAAGAGAAGTGATATTGTCATTGAAGCGACAGTAACTGAGATGGAAAATACTGCGGTTGTAAGAAGCGATTGCCGATATGTAGGATCAGAAAGAACGGTTAGATAATTCTCAAAACCAATAAAGGTTGTTGTAAAGCCAAAAGGGTCTTCACGCTCAAAAGATGATTTTATTGCTTGAGCAGCAGGCCAAAAGAAAAACAAAAAAGTCACAAGAAGCTGAGGAAAAAGCAGTCCGTAAGAAAGTAGACTATTTTTAAAATATGCATGTTTTTCTTGCATTCGTAGGGCTCTTTAAATGTAGAGACTTTAAAAAGTAAACAAAAAGGACTCAACCGTTTTTGTTGAGTCTTTTTTGTTTAACAATAAAACGAAATTAATGATTAGATCTTTCAAATTCACGCAAGAGTTTATTTCCACGTTCAACGGTCTCATCTAAACCATCTTTCGGCGTTTTTGAACCACTAAGAACAGCTTCCAACTCTTGATCAAGAATGGCACGAATTTGTGGTAAATTACCAAATCTTATCCCTTTTGAGTTAACTGTTGGTGGATTAAGATTAATCTGTTTGATAGCTATATCCGCACCTGGCGTTTTTTCATAGAAATGTTGTTTTTTGCTCAATTCATAAGTCGCTTTTGTGGTTGGGAGATAACCTGTTTCCTGATGCCATTTTGCTTGATTTTCTGTTTTTGAAAGAAATTTAAGAAAAGCGGCTGCCCCTGCATATTCCTTTGGAGTATGGCCCTTAAACGCCCAAATAGAAGCTCCCCCAATAACTGAATTTTGTGGTGCTCCTTCTGTATCCTTATAGTACGGTAGCATACCAACCCCCACATTAAACTGAGCTTCAGAAACAATCCCAGCATGTGATCCTGAAGATTGCATAAAAATTGCACAATTTTGTGCCATAAACATTGGTGTTGAATCTAATGCACCTGCTGGACCACCATAACGGAAAATACCTTGATCAGACCACTTTTTCAGGTCAGCCCACATACGCACTTGTAAAGGTCCATTAAATGTAAGTTCTGAATCAAGTCCTTTAAAGCCATTTTCCTTCGTTCCAAAAGGAACATTATGCAACGCTGAAAAATTTTCTATACCGATCCATTGAGCGGCATAAGCCATTGTAAAACCACAATTTGCCGCTTTAGTCTCAAGAATTTTCTTGGAAAAGTTTTCTATATCTTGCCACGTTCTAGGAGGCTGTTCTGGATCAAGCCCTGCTTTTTTAAAGATATCTTTGTTATAATAAAGGATGGGTGTTGAAATATTAAATGGCATAGAGACGATACGTCCCTGTTCATCGGAGTAATAACCACTAATAACAGGGAAATAATCTGTAGGATCAAATTCTTGTTTTGTATCAGCCATAAGTTGATAAAATGGGTAGATTGCGCCTTTTGCAGCCATCATAGTTCCAGTACCAACGTCATAAATTTGAGCAAGTACTGGCTGTTTCTTTCCACGAAATGCTGCAATGAGTGAAATCAATCCCTCTTCATATTCACCGCGAAATGAAGAAACAACTTTATACTCAGATTGACTTGCATTAAAATCGTTAATGAGACTTTCAGTTTGCTTTCCTAATTCACCACTCATAGAATGCCAAAAGCTGATTTTTGTCTGTGCAAAACTTTCTGTCATCCCCGCTGTGGACATTATGATAGCAACCGTGGCCGCTATGGAAAGATAAAAACGACTCATGCTTCACCCTTTCTGAAGTGATGGAATACAAACTACCCCCTAAATTTATAGTATTACACATGAACATGCTATGACAGTTTTATTTCAGAAACATATTCTCTCATTTAAACAGGAACCACCTAAAGGTCAAATGAATTTATTTAAATTTATTTATTTTCTTTTATAAGCTTTCTTATATATTCACGAAATACGCGTTTGTAACTATCTGAAAAAAGTGAGATGGCTTAAATAAGCAAAGTCACTTGGTAAAAAGATATGGATCGTAAATATCATTCAATGACTATTTTAATATCTGGATTTACTTTTTTAAAAAGAATTGTTTATTCCTTTATTATTTGTCTTATAACTTTCGGCTTATAACTTTAACACGATGTTGCTACTGAATTTAAAGAAGAGACAAATAGAATTTTTTTAAAATTAAGAAAATCATTTTGAAGCGCTTAATAGTCTCTTTCCCTGTAACAAGATCACACCCCTCATGCAAAACAAAATGACACTGTATGACCAATTTCCATGCTGTTAAAAAATCTTTCAATACATCTACATTTCATGATAGAACCTGTAAAATAAGCCATAAAGCCTCTCCATTAAAGTATATAAGACTTTTTGTATGCCATCATTTTTACACTTCATAAAAGTGCAAAACGACATCATCATATGAGACCCTAATGCTTAATAAGCCGTGCATTTGAAATACGTTAAATGAATATTTTTATTCTTTTCTCAATCATTTTTTATCCACACACCAACCCTACTTGTAATGTTCAAACAAATGATTTTGATTGATTCATTGTAAAAATATTTGAAATAAGAGAATCTTACGTATTAAGGTCTCTTACTCACATGAGTAAAATATTAATTATCATTATAAATCAATGTATTATTGTTATATATTAGATAATTTTTCTTCTTTCATTACGCTAACTTTATGAATATATATAGTTCCTTTTGTGTTGATGTATTTTTACCTTTGTGCACACAATTGCAATGCGAGATCAGGTTGATCTGTCGTAATATAATGTACAGGCATATCAAGCCAATATGATAACCGAGCTTTTCCATTAATTGTCCATACCCCTACAGTAAAACCAGCCTCAAGAGCTGATTCAATAAAGTTCTGTGAAACAATAGAGCCATCTAAACTTAGGTCAGAATAACCTAATTGCTTCCATTCAGAAAAATGACGGTACATATCACCTTCAAAATTATCAACACATGGACCAGATGGTATTCCTGCTTCAATAAAAGGACGAAGGATAAAAGGATCAAAACTAATTGCAGAAACCCGTTCTGATAAATTTCGGCTTTTTATTAGCGCAAGCGCTTTTTGGGATAATATTGTTTCGCGCTCCACTTCACCGCATGTCTTGATTTCAAGATGCAATGCAACATTCGTTGGTGCTAAAAGATCAAGCACTTCTTCTAATAAGGGAGGTGCTTCTTGGCTTCCTTTTACGCAGAGTTGTTTGCGTGTTTCATTATCAATGTCATGAATATACCCCTTTTTTCCAACCAATTGGTCTAGACGGAAGTCGTGAAAGACAACCACTTCACCGCTTTTTAGCAAATGAACGTCGCATTCAACTTCATCAACACCTAACGCTATAGCATTATTAAATGCCGAAAGGGTATTTTCAGGATAAAGATGAGCTCCTCCACGGTGTGCAACAATTTTTTTCTCAGACATGCAAAATCCCACACTTCTCAATTTTAAACGATATTGACGTACAGATTGTCAGATAAAGGCTTATATCATATGAAAATACACAATCATTTTTAAATGATTTTTTCTACACTTCTCAAATATCAAACCCTCAGTCATATTTTATTCTTAAAAAACTTATCCTTCATTTTAATTATTCCCATTCAATAGTACTAGGAGGTTTTGAGGTTACATCATATACAACACGATTAATCCCTCTAACTTCGTTAATAATACGTGCTGCTGTCTTACTTAAAAACGCCATATCATAGGGATAAAAATCAGCAGTCATTCCATCTACAGATGTGACGGCGCGAAGAGCACAAACAAATTCATAAGTGCGATCATCCCCCATCACGCCAACAGTTTGAACAGGAAGAAGAACAGCAAAAGCTTGCCAAATTTCGTCATAAAGACCAGCTTTATGGATTTCCTCAAGGTAGATAGCATCTGCTTCACGTAAAATTTCTAATTTTTCACGGGTCACAGTACCTGGACAGCGAATTGCAAGACCGGGACCTGGAAAAGGATGGCGACCAATAAACTGCTCCGGTAATCCTAACTCTCGCCCTAGCAAGCGAACCTCATCCTTAAAGAGCTCACGCAACGGTTCTACAAGTTTCATATTCATCTGTTCTGGTAGCCCCCCCACATTATGATGGCTTTTAATGGTTACCGTTTCACCAATAGCAGACACACTCTCAATAACATCTGGATAAAGTGTTCCTTGTGCTAAAAACTCTGCACCTCCTATTTTTTTAGTTTCTTCTTCGAAAACTTCAATAAAAAGGCGACCAATCGTTTTGCGCTTTTTTTCTGGATCTGTCTCACCTTCTAAAGCATTAAGAAATATATCGGCAGCATTAACGTGAATAAGCTCTATATTATAATGATCACGAAAGAGCGTGAGAACTTCTTCAGCTTCATTCTTGCGCATCAGCCCATGGTCTACCAAAATGCATGTCAGTTGATCTCCTATGGCTTCATGAAGGAGTACCGCTACAACAGATGAATCCACTCCCCCTGAAAGACCACAAATCACACGACTTTTCCCAACTTTTTGTCGTATCGTAGCAATTGCCTGCTCACGATAAGAAGCCATTGACCAATTGCCTTTAATAGCAGAGATCTTATGAACAAAATTTTGCAAAAGTTTTGTACCATCCGGTGTATGGATAACTTCAGGATGAAACTGTACCGCATAAAAATATCTTTTCTCATCAGCAATAGCCGCATAGGGAGCTCCTTTTGAGGTTCCTATGACACGAAAACCTTCTGGTAAAGCTGCCACACGGTCACCATGGCTCATCCATACTTGATAACGAGAACCTTTTTCCCACACTCCATCAAAAAGGGCACTCTCTTCTTGAACTTCCAAAAAAGCACGCCCAAATTCACGCTCATGTCCAGCTTCAACCTTTCCTCCAAGCTGAACACACATGACTTGTTCACCATAGCAAATGCCCAAAATCGGAACACCCGCCTCAAAAATTTCCATTGGAGCACGCGGAGAGCCCTCATCAATAACGGAATAAGGACTTCCTGATAAAATAATAGCTTTAGGATTTATGCGGCGCACAGCTTCTAAAGCCAATTGAAAAGGAGTAATTTCACAATACACTCCCATTGCTCGTACCCGTCGTGCAATAAGTTGTGTAACTTGTGAACCAAAGTCAATAATAAGAACAGTGTCTGGATGTGATATGCTCATAGAAAACCAATCAACAATTGTAAAAGAAAACTCATGAGAGTTATGATTCAATCTTTCTCTTTTCACAAGCCTGTTTTCTTAAGAAAAAGATTATTCTCGTAAAGTTTATGATAAAAAGTGTAAGAATATGGATCAATGTTTTTTTTGCAACACAGATAAAAAGAACCCATCTGTTTGTGTTGTGGCCGGCGACAAAGTAAGTCCATAATTTGAAAAAACTGGTTGCACAGGAGAAAAACTAAAATGTTTCTGCCAAAGCGCTGGCATATCTATTGGAGAAAAATGAGAATGTTGTTGAAGGAAATGGGAAATTTGTTCCTCATTTTCATCTGTAAAAAGAGAACAGGTAATATAGATTAGGCGCCCATTTGGCTTAAGATAAGCTATCGCTTCATTCAAAATATCCCTCTGTTCTGTTTGGCGTTGTTTCACCTGTTCTAATGTTAAACGCCATTTCGCATCTGGACGACGACGCCATGTTCCTGTCCCACTACATGGTGCATCTAGTAGAACTCTATCCATCTGGCCTATTAATGGCTTCAATTCTTCTTTTTGTGCTCGTGTTTGTACATTACGAACACCAGCGCGTCGAAGACGATCAAAAATAGGAGCTAAGCGCGCTTTATCAAAATCATAAGCATAAATTTGCCCACGATTGTTCATATCGGAAGCTAAAGCTAATGTTTTGCCCCCAGCACCTGCACAATAATCTAATACCTGCATGCTCTCTTGCGCTTCCACAAGGTGAGCAACAATTTGAGATCCTAAATCCTGTATTTCAAAGTGTCCTTTTTGAAAAGCTGGTTCCACTTGAACATTGGGATGACGATTAAACTTTTCAATCGGTGCAATTCTTAAAGCTTGCCCAAACCATGGAAAAGATTTAAGTTTGGTTTTTGCTAATTCTTTCAGCACCTTTTCTGGTGTTGCCTTTAGGTTATTTACCCGTAGGTCTAAAGAAGGACGCGTTGCTAACGCAGCCGCTTCAGTGATCCAATTATCACCAAATAAAGGACGCAGATGCGCTTGACACCATTGCGGAATATCACCACGAATATAGTCTGGAGCATCCACTAATTGCTGACCTTGCCACGATTTACGCTGTTTAGCCCCTAATAACTGCGGTGCAAACCGATCTTCTGCCAATTCACCGTCAATTTGCTCCAGCGTCATTTTTTCAGAATCTAATAAGGCACCAAAAACGATATCTCGGATATCATCACTCTCCATACGCCATTGTAAAGAATAACGTCGTCTTAAAACATCATAAACGATTGTACCAATAGCTGCACGATCACCTGCTCCAGCAAAGCGATGAGAAAGACCCCAATCCTTTAAAGCTTCTCCTACTGGGCGATGCTTCACTTCTATCTCTGTGAGAACATCTATTGCTGCTTGCAAACGCCCACCTAATCGCATTCATTTCTCCCATTAAAATAATAAAATTTTAAATCATCTAAAAAAATAATATTATCGCCTTCTTGCCAATGAAACCTTCTCAAAGCCATAAAAAATTTACATTCAATATTAAAATGATCTGATCATACTTTTTTATAAGATCCAATTTAGAGTATCTAAATTTTTCCTTTCATCTTCTGCCCATTCGCTTTTTATCCTTCTACCTCTTATGCTAAAAGATACGTAGCCATCCATAAAGAACTTATTTCCGCCATGCATTACGAAAAAACCAAACTCTTTAATTTATTTGCGTAAAATAAAATTTACGAGGATTGTCTGAACAATAGAAAAAAATCAAATATCTCCCATCTTTATATGGCTATCCTTCTGAAAAAATAGAAAAAATCTTCTCATAAAATTAAACAAGTTCATCTTACGTTCAACAAAAAATTAACTTTTTAGAAAATGCTTGGAACCACTATTTGGCATGACCGTTTTTACTCTAATGGCAACTGCCAGACAATTTTAAAGGAGAAAATAATGACTTATAATAATGGAAAAACAACTTCGTCTAAAAGCCGTCATAATACAATGCCCTCAAACAACGGAAAGAAATCCGTCCAAAGTGATCAGACAAACACTCGCCAACGTGCGTCAAAGACTGGACGGAAGACAACAAAAAGTTAATTCTAATTTTATATAACTTATTTCATATAGTCTTAACAGAAAGAATTAGAGTTTTAACCTCTAATTCTTTCCTTTTTGGGATTATTACACCAAATTACAAACAGAAAAAAGCGCAATCTCTCTTTCTTGTTCTCGGAAAATTTTATATTTATGCAATATGATATTAGGCTCTTGTATCTTTAAACTGGTCCACGATAATTTGGACTCTCTCGTGTGATAGAAACATCATGCGTATGACTTTCATGGAGTCCCGCATTCGTAATACGTACAAACGTTGCTTTTTCACGAAACTCTACGAGATCTTTTGCTCCAACATACCCCATCGAAGCACGAAGTCCACCAGCAAGCTGATGTAGAACTGATGCTATAGGACCTTTGTAAGCCACCTGCCCCTCCACACCTTCAGGAACTAACTTAAGTTCATCACGAACATCATCTTGAAAATAGCGATCTGCCGATCCTCGTGCCATAGCACCAACAGATCCCATGCCGCGATAAGCTTTAAAGGATCGTCCTTGATAAAGATAAACTTCGCCAGGACTTTCTTCTGTACCCGCTAAAAGAGAGCCAATCATAGCAGCACAAGCCCCACCTGCTAAGGCTTTAGCAAAATCACCGGAAGCTTTTATCCCCCCATCAGCAATAACGGGAATGCCCGCTTTTTCAGCAACTTCTGCAGCATTCATAATGGCTGCAAGCTGAGGAACACCAACACCTGCAACAATTCGCGTTGTGCAAATAGAACCAGGACCAATCCCAACTTTTATAGCATCCGCACCACTTTCAATCAAAGCCTGTGTTGCTTGAGCAGTCGCCACATTACCAGCAATAATAGCTGGAGAAAACGTCATTTTTTTAATACGCTCAACAGTGTCTAATACACGCTGAGAATGTCCATGTGCAGTATCAATTACTAGAATATCAACGCCTGCATCAATTAATCGTTCAGCCCGCTCAAACCCATCGTTCCCTACACTACTTGCAGCTGCAACACGCAAGCGACCTTGTGAATCTTTGGCAGCGTTTGGATTTAATTTTGCTTTTTCAATATCCTTAACTGTTATCAGTCCGACACAACGATTCTGTTCATCCACAACTAATAATTTTTCAATACGATGATGGTGTAAAAGATACTTCGCTTCATTGAGTTGAACATTTTCACGCACTGTGATTAAATTTTCATGCGTCATTAATTCATAAATTTTTTGTTTGGGATCCGATGCAAAACGCACATCCCTATTTGTCAAAATGCCAACAAGCCGTCCAGCAGTTTCACCTTTAGCACCATTTTCAACAACCGGAATACCGGAAATACCATGAGAGCGCATCAAAGATTTTGCTTCTTCAAGTGTTGCATCTGGTCCAATGGTGACTGGATTAACAACCATACCAGATTCAAACTTTTTTACTTGGCGAACTTCTTCTGCCTGCTCTGCAGGAGACATATTACGATGAATAACCCCAAGACCACCAGCTTGAGCCATAGCAATTGCCAAACGCGATTCTGTTACCGTATCCATTGCCGCAGAAAGCAATGGCAAATTGAGCTTAATATCCGCTGCAATGCGCGTACTGAGATCCACTTGACTAGGCATAACAAGAGAATGACCGGGTTGTAAAAGTACATCATCAAAAGTCAGTGCCAATGCACCTGTCCCCGTTTCAACAATCTTTGCCATATCAAAATTCCTTTTATAATAAAACACCGCAAGAAGCTTTAAAATACAACTGCGGTTCTCATACATGGTAGATTGGCAAAAAATTATGCCATGCTACAAACAAAATGAAAAGAAAAATAAATATTTTTTTTAAGTGTGGTTTATAAAAATTTACAATTGTGATTCAATAGGTAACCAACTTATTATTTTTGCAAATGCGCGACGCCAAAAATTACTTTCTGGCTCATAGTCAATGCTATATTTTTTTTCATTTTCAATAAAATCCCAATAAATACGATTATTATCACCAAGACGCAGATGATAGCTCATTTCCCCTGTGGTTTCTTCAGAAAACAACAAATCTAATCTTGCTGTAATGGGAGCACATTCAAAAAGAATGCCCATTTCTGTATTTAATGATGCTGATCTTGGATCAAAATTTAAAGATCCAATAAAAGCTGTTTTACGATCAATTAAAAAAGCTTTAGCATGTAAACTTGCCTTACTCGATCGAAACAATCGCAACCCATGAGTATTGCCTTCCGCTTTTAATTCATAAAGATTAACACCACTTTTCAACAATGCCTTACGATAAGGTACATAACCACCATGCACTAATGCTACATCAGTAGCAGCTAAAGAATTTGTCAGAATTTTGACATCAACACCCTTTGAAACCAAATTACTAAAATTCTGCGTGCCAACCTTACCAGGAACAAAATAAGGTGACGTAATCTGAACCGTTTTTTTGGCATTTCCAATAACCTTTGAAAGTGCCTTCATAAGCCAATTGCTTGCTTTTTTACGCAATGCTTTTTCTGGAGGGTCAGAAAGAACAACAACTTTGTCTGCTAAAAATAACCGCTTTCCTGTTTGGATAAAACAATTAAAGTTAATGTGCTCTTTGACATAATCTAAATAAACTTTTGCAACCTTGGAATCACGAAACTTTCGTAATTTATCTTTCCAATAGCTAAGATCACTTGCGCTTTTAGGAACAACTAAAGTATGAATTGGCAAAACAACAGCACTATTCCAAAAATCATCAAAGATACTTTCTACCTTTTTAACAGAAGGACCGATTAACATCAAATCTAAATCTCGAAAATGGGATTCTTTACCAGCATCAAAATAAGAATCTGCAAGATTACGTCCTCCTACAAAAGCGACCCTGCCATCAACAATAAAAGCTTTATTATGCATTCTACGTGTTACAGTAATTGCCCGTAATATAATTTCTAAACCACGGCGTAAACCACCTTTACGCGATCGCCCTGGATTAAACATTCTCACCTCAATATGAGGATGTCTATCTAGCGCAATATAAGCTGGATCACGTGCCTGAGCATTAATATCATCCAAAAGAAGCCGTACCCGAACCCCTCGATCAGCTGCCTCAACTATTTCACTTAATAATAGGCGCCCCGTTAAATCATCATCCCAAATATAATACATCAGATCAAGGCTACGCCCAGCCTCTGCAGCTCCTATTGCACGAACACAAAACGCATCCAAATTGCTGATAATGAGGGAAAGGGCATCTTTATCAATCCCCAATCCATTTTCTTCCTCAGCTAATTGACTGACGATACGATCAAGCTTAGTTTCATCTTTCTGAATAGGTAACGCATAAGAACATTGCCCCCTAGCATTTTTCACAAAACGCCCATAGGTGTAGATTGCCAACATAGATGCAATAAAAAAAAAGAGGACAAAACCAATAACAATCTGTAAAAGAGTCAAAGAGGGTAAACTTTCTATTTTAAACTATCACATCATCAGTAATGCAAACGATAACACTAATCACTTTATCTTAATCGTATAGCAGATAAAATGCCACTTCTTGCTTAAGAGAGTATAAATTTAATATTGATGATACAAAAATTTTAGCGGTAGTATTTAAAAGTTTTTAAAAATGCTTCTCTGTTTTAATAAATGTAAACTTAACTAAAATTGTATAAATTGAAACAAACGATTAAAATAGTCACATAAAATTTATATTTGATTTAAATCTACAAAATCATCCTCTATAGATAAATTTTACAATAAATGATTGTTTTCTTAAGCTTCCTCCACGGAATTTATCAAAATCCACTCTATTTTTTTGAAACGCATGCTTGTCATGAAGAGAAATTTGTTATGAATTTTACTTTCGTTCTTGATTTCTTATTGCTCTCAATTCTTCCATTTTTCTATAAAGTGTAGAGCGACCAATATGAAGGCGGCGCGCAATCTCACTCATATGTCCTTTATAATGTTTAATCGCTTTCTCTATAATATCATGTTCCATCTCTGCAAAAGTACGTACATGCCCATCAGTATTCAAAAATTTTATCGATTCTTGCTCATTATCTTCTTGCATATTACCCTCAATGATATTGGGAACACTCATTAATGAATTTCCCATTAATTGCGGAAAATCTCGAACAGTTAATAACGGTCCTTCACTGAGTAAAATCGCACGAAATAAAAAGGTTTCAAGCTCATTTCTATTGCCAGGCCAATCATACTGCATAAGCAAGGAAAGAGCAGAGCCTGCTAAACCATGGACATGTGATCGCCCTGTTTCTGTGATAATGCGATCAATCAAACGTTGTGTGATCTCTGGAAAATCATCCCTTAATTCTCGTAAAGCAGGGACGCTAATAGACAAGTGAGAAAATTGTTCAAACAAACTATGCAAAAAAAAGTTCTCATTAACCAAGTCCTTTAAACGCGATGTTGAAATAGCGATGATCCGAAAAGGAAAAAAATCTCCTTTTGTATCCCTTTCCCTTTCTTTAAGGTAATGAGCAAACCGTTTTTGCTGTATGGGCTCAAGTCGATCAATATCACAAAGGCAAAGTGTCCCTTTTTCAAGAGAAGAAACCAATGGTAGGAATTCTTTAAACCACTGCTGATTTTCTTCTTCTGGATCAACGATGGCTGAACATTGAAAGCGAACAAAAACACCCTCCGAAAATAATCCCTCATGATGAATAATCCGAGCTAATGTCTCACGTCCTGTTCCAGCTTCCCCCTCTATCAAAAGATTCTGTAAAGAAGTTGCTGCTTGTCTCGATTGTTCTAACACTATCTGCATAGCTCTACTTTTTACGCAAAGATCAGAAAACCGTAAATGATTCTCTTTTTTTCGCCGAATATCTCGAACCTCATGCTCCAAGGCAGAAATAAGAGCAAGGATATCCAAAGTAACTCTTACGCGTAATAATGTTACTGGATGGATCCAATAATCAATAGCTCCAGCTGTTAAAGCTTTCTGGAGTAAATGCTGATTCTCTTGTTGTGCTATAACGACAATAGGAACAGAAACACCAGCAACTCTAATCATTTTAATCAAATCGCTCACACTCAAATCACTCATAACAACATCAAGGAGTGCAAGCACAATGTTTTTACGCCTGTGTAAAAGATCAATCGTACGGAGACCATTTTCTGCTTCAATGACACGATAACCAAAACCTCGCAGCATAGAAGAAAGTTCTATACGTCTTCCATAATCTTCACTCGCAACAAGAATGGGACCAACCATAATGTCAATAATCTCCTTTGAGACTACTTAGCAGCTTAATATAAAAATTGTTGTAAACCATAAGAAATATTTTACCTCTTGTGTTTCACTTACGAACTTCATCAAGCTGTCAATTAAATACAACATTAAGGCATTTTTTTCCATTTTTTTGCTTTTTCATTGATTTTTATCAAATTTTTCATATTGACTCATGGGGTAATTTAATAATGTTATAGAAACTAGAGAGCAAAATAATCTAAATAGAGTGCAATAAATGAAACATCCCTATCATATTTTATGTCTTACAATTACCGCCTTGCTGTTAAGTGCCTGTAACTTTTCGCGATATTATAACTCAAATATGCCAACTGGAATTGATGGAAAATGGGTTGATGAGAATGGTATTATTTCTTCTTTCCACAATGGTGTTTTTGAAACGCGTGCAGCAGATACAGAAGAAAAACTATCAGAAGGAGCATATAATTATCTCAATGCCCAAAATATAGAAATTGAAATACGCTCTATTCTCCGTGGAACAATTTCTAGAGTCAATTGTACAATGTCATATGACGCCACACAACTTCTCTGCACCTCACATACAGGAGCACAGTTTTTCCTTAAGCGGAAATCTTAACAAAGTACAAGGGAAACCTCTCTTAAGAACAGAGGGAGCACACACATTAAGCAGAAGGCGATATCCTTTCTCCTCCTGATAGAAAATCCTCTCTAAAATACGCAAAGAGGCTAGTATAATCTAGCCCCTGAGAATTTTTTAAACATTATGAAATGCGTAAAATAATCATTTTCTTCCACAAAATATCAATAAAGCCACCTCACAATAAAATTGTAACTTTGTATCATTCAATCTATTTCAACCTATAACATTTTATTTGATAGGGAAGCTTAATCTAAGCAGCGCCAATGCGCAAAAGATCATGAAAATGAACAATTCCTATCGGTTTTTTATCTTCAACCACAAAAAATGCACCAATCTGATGATCATTAATAAAAGCTGTTGCTGCACCAACAAGTGTATTTGGCTTTACAACTTTAGGAGCTTTGGTCATCACCTCGTCAACATTAAATTTTGATAAATTAAAATGAATGTTACGTGCAAGATCGCCATCAGTTACAATTCCGATTAGTTCACCTTCTTGATTCACAACACCAACACAACCAAAATGTTTTTCCACCAAAACATTCATCGCTTCAGTCATAGCTGTTCCCTGCATAACCAAAGGAATATTATCACCCTCATGCATAATATCACACACGTATTTAAGGCTTGCACCAAGAGAGCCACCAGGATGATATATTTTGAAATCCGTTGCGGTAAAACCACGCATTTCTAAAAGAGAAACCGCTAATGCATCTCCCATTGCCAATTGCATAATTGTTGAAGTTGTAGGGGCTAAACCATGGGGGCAAGCCTCTTCTATCTTTGGTAATAATAGCACAATATCAGCTTGTCGTCCTAACACAGAGTGCTTACTTGATGTCATCGCAATAAGAGGAATACGAAAACGCGCCGCATAACTCATAATACCACTTAACTCTTGAGTTTCACCAGACCATGATAAAGCAAGAATAACGTCATCAGAACCAATCATACCAAGATCACCATGATTGGCTTCTGCAGCGTGCACAAAAAAGGCAGGTGTTCCAGTTGAGGCTAAGGTTGCTGCAATTTTTGTCCCTATATGACCACTTTTTCCAAGACCAGTAATGACCACATGTCCACAAGCATTTCTAATAGTTTGAACAGCCGCTTCAAAAGAAGAAGAAAGACTTTCCAGAAGAGCTTTTTCAAGGGCTTCAAGCCCCTGCTTTTCACTAGCAAGTGTTTTAAGCGCTGATGCAACTGCACCTTGCAAAGCCATATGAGGAGACGGTATTGTCATAATCAAATTCGATCAATAAAATTAAGTGAGAGATCTATATCACTTTTCAACATTAATGGTTTCTAGTAAATTTTTCAATGAAGTAGAAACGTGGCTGTGCATATCAGCGCGTGCCAAAGAAAATGCAACGTTGGCTTCAATAAAACCAGCTTTAGAACCGCAATCAAAAGTGCGCCCTTTTACTTGCAAACCCCAAAAATCTTGCTCATTTGAAAGCCGTATCATAGCATCTGTTAATTGAATTTCATTTCCTGTTCCCCGTTCTTGAGTGGAAAGAATATTAAAAATTTCTGGCTGCAAAATATAACGTCCATTGATGTACAAATTTGATGGTGCCGTTCCTTGTACTGGTTTCTCTACCATTTTTGTGATTTCAAAACCATTTGCAATCTGTTTGCCTTTCCCAACAATACCATATTTATGTGTTTCTCTAGGATCGCATTCCTGAACTGCTATAATATTTCCCCCACCCACCTTTTCATAAAGGCTCATCATTTCAGAAAGACAGCCCTTTTTCGCCTGTATCAACATATCGGGTAATAATAAAGCAAAAGGTTCCCCTGCAACTAATTCACGCGCACACCAAAGAGCATGCCCTAATCCCAAAGGTTGCTGTTGCCGAGTGAAAGAAGTTGACCCTGGTAATGGCTGTAAACGGTATAAGTGTGCAAGATCTTCTTTCTTTCCACATTCAGCAAGTGTCGTGTATAATTCAACTTGCGCATCAAAATAATCCTCAATGACTGCTTTGTTACGTCCAGTCACAAAAATAAAATGCTCAATACCAGCTTCCCTCGCCTCATCCACAACATATTGAATAACAGGTTTATCAACAACTGTTAGCATTTCTTTAGGAATCGTTTTTGTCGCAGGAAGGAAACGCGTACCAAGACCTGCTACTGGGAATACTGCTTTCCGGATTTTACGCACACTCACCCTCCTCAATGAATTCATATAACTTTTTTGTTTTATTTATCATATGTTTTTACGAAATGGTAAAAAAGATATCTTATTGTTTTGATTATCATTATAATGGGCAATCAAAAATGTAAAAAGAGTCTGAGAATTTATTGAAAGGATTAAAACGAATTATTTATTTCAGTTTTTTCCTCTTCTTGATCATATTATCGATTAAACTAAATACAAAATAAAGTTATTGCACATCTAATGAATTGAATATTAATGGGGATTTCAAAATGCAAAAAACAGAATTGAAGAATCTCTTTTTAGAGGAGTCAATAACTTGGAGAACTCTTTTCACTGTCTCTGCCGTTATTTTTTCTGCTTTTTTTATGTTTTTTATATCCCTTTCATATGCTGATAGCGGATTTAAACACTGGATTAAAGAATTTAAAAAAATAGCTATTGCTCACAATATTACCCCTTCTACGTTTCATATGGCGTTTAAAGGTGTTAATGCCATTGATCCAGAAGTTCTAAAAAGCGCCGCATACCAACCGGAATTTGTTGCTCCTTCATGGAACTATTTCGATAATCGTGTCCATGATATTGCAATTGAGGAAGGACGGCGCCAAACTCAAAAATGGAACAAATGGCTTCTTCAAATTGAAAAACGTTTTGGTGTTGACCGCAATATTCTGCTTGCTATTTGGTCAATGGAAAGCAACTATGGGAAGGTTTTAGCCAATAAAAGTGTAATGCGTGATACCATTCGCTCTCTTGCAACTTTAGCCTATGCTGATAAAAAACGTGGAAAATATGCATATACACAGCTGATTGCTGCTATGAAAATTCTACAAAGTGGCGAAATTAAACGCTCTCAACTCACAGGATCTTGGGCCGGTGCATTGGGGCATACACAATTTATTCCAAGCAGTTATCTCACCTATGCAGTTGATATGGACCAAGATGGACGGCGTGATATCTGGAACTCTGTTCCAGATGCTCTGGCTACTGCAGCTAACCTTCTCCACAAAAATGGCTGGCAACCTAATCTTATTTGGGGAGTAGAGGTAAAAGTGCCGCAGGGGAAAAACCTTCCTGAAGGCTGGTATTCCTTTGAACAATGGAAAAAATTAGGTGTAAAACACGCAAATGGGCATCCTCTTCCTACATTAGCTGAACAAGCAATATTAAAATATCCAGATGGAGCAAAAGGACCTATATTTTTAGTCACAAAAAATTTCTTTGTTCTGAAACATTATAATAATGCAGATCGTTATGCATTTGCTGTTGGCCTTCTTGCTGATCGCATCGCTGGACATCCTGGATTGGTGCATAATTGGCAAAGACCTTTTCAATCTATTACTTTCCAAGAATGTAAAGAACTGCAATCGCGCTTAAAGACACTGGGCTATTATAAAGGGAATGTTGATGGAAAAATCGGAACAGCCTCTCGCGAAGCAATTAAAGCTTTTCAACTCCGTCACGGACTAAAAGCAAATGGATATCCATCATCTCAAGTGCTTTTTCTCCTTCGCAAACAATAATGGAGAATAAGGTTTTGTCTCTTTCTCGCCTGATATACTTGACATTATTGCTGTTTTCACTTTCTATTGTGGGAATCTTACAGCCATCCCCAAGTAAAGCAACGAACTTCTTCAAATGGTTGTCACAACAAAACAAACAGACACAGCAGCCACCGCAAATTATAGAACAAAAAATAGACAAGCCGCAAAAAAAGATCGTAACACAAAAAAACATACAAAAGCTAAAAAATGAGAATGCAAAGCGCATTCTTGTCATAGGGGATTTTGCAGCTTCTGCTGTTGCTGATGCACTTAAGAAATTTTTTATAAATAATAGCGATATCGTTATCATGAACAACACAATGCCAGCTTCCGGCTTAGTTCGAACGGATTATTATTCTTGGCAAAGCAATATTTCTAAACTCATTGACCAAAATAGCCCCGATGTTATTATCATGATGATCGGTGCAAATGATAATCAACCCATCACAGACTCTCATAACATGATTAACACAGATCAGTCAGAATGGATGCGCATCTACAAACAAAGAATTATCGAAATTACTGAAAGTCTTCACGCCTCTGGAAAATCATGGATATGGATAGGTCAACCTTCTTTTGAAAATGACCTTTTGACACAAAAAATGAAAATTTTTAATGCGCTCTATAAACAAGAAACAGAAACAGCAGGAGGGTATTTTCTCGATATCTGGAGCGGCTTTAGTGATGAAGAAGGAAATTTTTCTTTTTCAGGCTATGATATTAATGGAAAAATAACCAAATTACGCACCAATAATGGCATGCATTTCACCCCTGAAGGAAAGAAAAAACTTGCCTCTTATTTAGAAAAACCATTGAAAAATATTTCAAATTTTTATGCCTTTTCTCATGAAAATTCTTACTCAACCGATCAAGTTATTCAAAAACTTATACAAGAATCAGAGAATCAAGAGCGGAGTAAAATTATGCGTCAGCCTCCAATGAGCCTCGATGATATGGCACAAAAAAACACTCACCTTTTAGGCAAAAGAAAGTCAAGTTTTATAAAAAAATCATGGTTTCCACCAAATGGGCATCAAAAAGATCGAGCTGATAATTTTTCTTTCCCATAATGTCTATTTAAAATACAAAATCTATTTTCCTCTATAAACAAAAAGTGAATAAGATAAAAAACTCTGTTTACAGAGCTATAATGAAGAGAAAATTTGCATAAATCGCAACTGCACCTTTCGAATAATATGAAAACGGCATGGTGTTAACCATACCGTTATATCTTATAGTCCACGTTTGTTAATCATTGCCTCTGGTAAAGGCATTCGTCCCCGAAAAGCTTTATAAAGCTCCTCTGGATCACGACTTCCTCCAGCGGAGTAAATAAAACGTTTCAACTTATCAGCAAGCTCTGAATTAAAAACATCTCCCGTTTCTTCAAAAGCTTGAAAAGCATCAGCATCAAGGACTTCCGACCACATATAAGAATAGTAACCAGATGCATAACCATCCCCCGCAAACACGTGCATAAAATGTGGGGGACGATGACGCATAATAATTGTATCAGGCATTTGCAGCTTTTCTAATTCTTGGCGTTCAAACACTGTTGGATCAGTGACTGTTTCGCCTTGATGAAAAGCCATATCCACTAAAGCTGATGAGATAAATTCAACGGCAGAAAATCCTGCATTAAATGTCTGTGCTACTAAGACTTTATCTATCAACTCTTGTGGCATAGGATGGCCTGTTTTTGTATGTATAGCATAAGATTTTAATATCTCTGGTACTGTTAACCAATGTTCGTAAAGTTGAGAAGGTAGCTCAACAAAATCACGTGAAACAGATGTTCCCGACACAGATGGCCATGTGACATCAGAAAGCAAACCATGCAATGCATGTCCAAATTCGTGGAAAAGCGTACGTGCATCATCAAGTGATAAAAGAGCAACTTCCCCTTTAGGTGGTTTAGCAAAATTACAAACATTGTAGATA
This sequence comes from Bartonella sp. AP1QHHD, assembly GCF_042196265.1. Lineage (NCBI taxonomy): Bacteria > Pseudomonadati > Pseudomonadota > Alphaproteobacteria > Hyphomicrobiales > Bartonellaceae > Bartonella > Bartonella sp. AP1QHHD. The sequence continues at coordinate 21,112 of NZ_JBHIPW010000006.1, read as the reverse complement.
ATAGGCTTTTGTCCGCCATCCAATTTATGTTGTGATTGCAAACTACTCATCCACGCACCGGAGCGTTTTGACGAACGTGCAAAATAATCACCAATAAAATGCCCAAGTAGACTTCCATCAGACTTTTTTACTTCCCACAAACGTGCATCAGGATGCCAAAGTGTAACAGCGTTTTTTTCTTCAAATGTAATGCTAAAGAGTTTTTCGGCTACCCCAAAAGCCGCTTTAATCATAAGATCAAGCTGAAAATAATATTTAATCTCAGCGCTATCGAAAGAAAGTTTTTCAGTGCGAAGCTTTTCAGCATAATAACGCCAATCCCAAGCAGCTAAAGATTCATTGCTGCCCTGATTGTTGGCAAAATTTTGTAAGTCAATTTGCTCAGTAGAAGCTTTCGCTCTTGCGCGCTTCCATACAGGCATAAGCAAATCCATAACGGAATCAACACTTTTAGCCATAGTATTATCGAGCTTCAAATCTGCGAAAGATTTATATCCCAATAATTTAGCCTGCTCATCTCGAAGCGCAACAATCTCTACAATAATTGTTTTATTATCATTCTTGTTATTATTTTCACCACGTTTAGCCCAAGCTTGGAATGCAACCTCACGCAAATCACGACGATCAGAGAATTTTAAAAAAGGTTCAACAATCGAACGTGCTAGTGTTAATGCATACGCTTCTTCATTGCCTCTTTCACACGCAATTTCCTTCATTGAAGCAATGAGATCTTGCGGTAAACCAGATAAGTCTGTTTGTTTTAAAAACAGAATCCATCCAGCTTCATCATTTAAGACATTTTGTCCAAAAGTAGCATTTAAAAAAGCAAGTCTTTCATTAATTTCCAAAAGCCGTTTCTTAGCTTTTTCATCGAGTTTTGCCCCATGACAAACAAACTTTTTCCACCATAATTCAAGAACACGTGTTGTTTCACTCTCAAATGTGCCCAGCTGCGACTGTTTATAAAGTACATCTATTTTCGCAAATATCCGCGCATCCATCATCATTTTTGAAGAATAATGAGAAAGTTTTACAACAAACTCTTGCTCTAGCTGTTGAATTAATACATTCGTATGAGCACTGGTGCGTAAGAAAAATATTGAACAGACACGATCAAGCGCTTTGCCGCAAAGCTCAAAAGGCTGCAAAAAATTCTCAAGCGTTGGTGGTTCTTGCACCATCGCAATTGCCTCTAGTTCTTCTTCTGCTTCTTGAAGTGCCTGTTCAAAAGCGGGTTTAAAATCTTCGTCACTTATAGAAGAAAAATCAGGAAGACCTGAAAATCCCTTCCAGTCCAGCACTGCTGCTTTTGTCATAATACTTTATGTCTCCATTATAAATTTAAACTGTAACAATTATCTTTACGACACAAATTGATAACATACTAAAACTATTTCGTGAGTTTCAAAACTACCTTTCAAAACGCTATTGAATAAAAAACCTGAAAATCGTAAAGCTCTTCCATTTCAAACCATATTATATTGAAGCAATAAAGATTATTCGCTCGCACATCACAATAGAATTGCATATTAACAAAAACACTTGGAGAAAAGCATAATCTCCACTCTTTATAAAATATTGCTGTAGATTCTTTTGAAAATCGCAAACTGCATTAAAGAAATGATGGTAAAATCAGAACTGATTTTTACATTTACGTTTTTATATTATCCTCAAATTAAGCTGTATTCTCGTTTTAGTGATTCAGAAACTTGTTTATAACTTATAATTTACCCTTGACTTTACTTCAAATATTAACAATTGGGAATATAGCTGGGGAGTTTTTTTAAAATCTTCCATAAACTTTTGTTTTTATCTCATCTATTATCTAGATTTACAACTCTCCAACTCTTCAGGAGGTACTTTATCATGACTGAAATCAAAACGGCCTTCGACTTCAAAAATTTTTCTCCTGAAGCTCTCGCTGAAAAGTTAAAGAACCAGCATTTTGCAGACTCTATTGATATCATCAATGAGCTCGATATCATGGAACGTGTAACTATTCTTAGTCTTCTGCCTCTTGATTATGTTATCGAACTTTTTGATAAACCAGAGCTTGAGCAACCTGCTGCCATCCTAGAACTTCTCCCTATAAATCGTGCTGTTGAAATTCTTGATGGCATGTCTGCCGATGCTGCTGCAGACGTCTTTCAAGAAATGGATAAGGAAACCCGTACACGACTTTATGCCTTGCTTAACCCCTTAACGCGCGCTGAACTTAAAAAACTCACCAGTTATCCTGATCATACAGCAGGAGCACTGATGACAACAGAGTTTATAGCCGTTCCTTCAAACTGGACCATACAAAAAACTTTGGATCACATTCGTGAGGTCGAGCGAACACGTGAAACAGTTTATACCAGCTATGTAATTGATCCCAAAACAGGTACTCTTCTCAAAGCTGTTTCCCTGCGTAACCTTATTCTTGCCTCACCTGATGAACAAATTCTTAATGTCCCTACCCATGACTCGCCCATTACAATATCACCTTTCACACATCATGAAGATATCGCACGCCTTTTCCAGCGCCATGATCTTCTCTCTGTGCCTGTAGTTGATGAAAGTAACCATGTCATTGGCATTGTAACCGTTGATGACGTGCTTGATACTATGGTCGATGAAATGAATGAAGATGCCTATAAATTTGGGGGTATGGAAGCACTTAATAAGCCCTATATGCAAATTAAGTTTCCTGAAATGATGAAAAAACGCGGAGGCTGGCTCGCTTTACTCTTTATCGGTGAAATGCTGACAGCAAGCGCTATGCAACATTTCGAAACAGAACTCGAAAAAGCGATTATTCTTACACTGTTCATACCTCTCATTATGAGCTCAGGAGGAAATTCCGGCTCACAGGCTACATCCCTTATTATCCGTGCATTGGCTTTACGTGAACTCACGTTGAAAGACTGGTGGAAAGTGATCATTCGTGAAATTCCAACAGGACTATCCCTTGGTCTCTTACTAGGAATTATTGGTGTTACGCGCATTGCTCTTTGGCAAAAACTGGGTATCTACGACTATGGCCAACATTGGATTGCTATTTCGACAACAGTGGGTACAGCTTTAGTTGGAATCGTTACCTTTGGTTCTCTTTCTGGATCTATGTTGCCTTTTATTCTTAAAGGTTTAAAATTTGATCCAGCAAGTGCTTCTGCTCCTTTTGTGGCAACTTTAGTAGATGTCATGGGCATTATAATCTACTTTTCTGTAGCTTCTCTCATTTTGTCAGGAACTCTTCTTTAAACATGTAAAGTAAAAACTCTTACTTATGGAAAAATCTTGTCATGTAACCTAAGATTCTTTCCATAAGAGAATAAGCTTTATTATTTATTTTCTAGCGCACCGCTCTATAGATAATTTATTATTTTTTTGAATAACAGCTCCGAATAACGTAATTTTACCTCATCATAAAGCTTCTCATATTAAATCGATTAAAGTCATCTTCTTGCCAGTCACAAACGAGATCGGTGTATGGCTAAAAACTATTCAAGAAAAAATAAAATACTTCTTATATCCTCTCTCTCTCGTATCAAAAACTGGCGCAATATTGACAGCTGAGAAAGAATAATAATGATGATACTCAACAGGCTTTATATTTTTTCACAAAGGCGTTAATAGTATACTATTCGCGTATGCTATATTATTTATGAGCCCTATCATGGAATGGATGTAGTGTACGTTAAGCAATCTCTCTTAAGTACATGAATATGCATCAAAAAGTATATTCTGTTTAAAGTGTTCTGTTTGGCATGAAAAGCATACTCCTATTAGAGAGTGCAATTAACAAAAGTGTAAGGCAATGCACTATCTCCATGGTTTAAAAGATATTACTTTAGATGCTTTTGAAATTATAAATTGGATTAACAGCAAAGATGGGAATTTTCTTTGGATGCCTTCATATTCTTTCTAAATAAGACTGTATGCCGAGTTCATAAATAAATCAAACAGATATAACTCTTGCCCTAATCTGGCATACAAAAGCTAGAACTTCTTATAAAATTCTTAATCGTCTCAATATTTACCTCAAATACACGATTGCATTAAATCTGGATTTTGATTGACAAGTTATAGAATAAGAAAAAGCTTTATTTAGAATAAGAATGTTGTACAGTTGTCAATAAATTGGCTATGGATTGAGAGATATTCCGGATTTTTATTAATCTCTTTGCAAAACAACAACAATAATATGGCTAGCTTTATACTTACTTACTCTTACAAGAGCTCATATAAATTTCTTGTGTCATATTGATAAAAATCAAATTGACTGTGATTTTTGGGATAATTCTTAGCTCGAGAATAGAACATACGTACTATAAAAAACTTTTACGAAGCTTCAGAAATTGAAGCTCAATAGAGCCTTAAAGACTTGGATAAATAGTTTTGCCATAAAAATATTGCCTCCATCTTCCAAAATTATAAAAAAACATGTAAAAGGTTTTCTAATAGTCAGGCAAAGAATGTAAAGACTTTGCCTCAAATGAAATTTCATTAAACGAAAAGAAGAAAATTTATGCAATTGCGTAACATTGCCATCATTGCCCACGTTGACCATGGGAAAACAACGCTTGTAGACGGGCTTCTCAAGCAATCAGGAAACTTCCGTGATAATCAGCGTACAAGCGAACGTATGATGGATTCAAACGATATTGAGAAAGAACGCGGAATTACAATCCTAGCGAAAGTGACATCTGTTGTTTGGAAAGATACTCGAATTAATATTGTTGATACACCAGGTCACGCTGACTTTGGTGGAGAAGTTGAACGCATCCTCAATATGGTTGATGGAGCCATTGTACTTGTTGATGCTGCTGAAGGACCAATGCCACAAACAAAATTTGTCGTTGGCAAAGCATTGAAAATAGGATTGCGCCCTATTGTTGCTATTAATAAAATTGACCGACCGGATGCACGCGTTGATGAAGTCATTAATGAGGTTTTTGACCTTTTCGCTGCTCTTGACGCAACCGATGAACAGCTTGATTTTCCTATTCTTTATGGATCTGGACGCGATGGATGGATGGCTGAAGCCCCTGAAGGACCAAAAGATCAGGGATTAGGTCCTTTATTTGATCTTGTGACGCAGCATGTCCCTTCTCCTAGTTTAGCAGAAGGACCGTTTCGCATGATTGGAACTATTCTTGAAGCGGATCCGTTTTTGGGACGAATTATTACAGGACGGATTCATTCTGGCTCTTTAAAACCCAATCAAAATGTCAAGGTTCTTGGACAAGATGGAAAACTTTTAGAAACTGGGCGTATTTCAAAAATTTTAGCATTTCGTGGCTTAGAACGGCAACCTATTGAAGAAGGAAGTGCTGGTGATATTGTTGCGATTGCAGGTCTACAAAAAGGTACCGTTGCTGATACTTTCTGTGACCCTACTGTCAATGAACCCCTTACTGCCCAACCAATTGATCCTCCTACTGTTACTATGAGTTTTCTCGTCAACGATAGTCCCCTTGCTGGAACTGAAGGCAATAAAGTAACAAGTCGTGTCATTCGTGACCGATTGTTAAAAGAAGCAGAAGGCAATGTCGCTCTTAAAATTGAAGAATCAGCCGATAAAGATTCTTTCTACGTTTCAGGACGAGGAGAATTACAGCTTGCAGTTCTTATTGAAAATATGCGCCGTGAAGGATTTGAGCTTAGTGTTTCACGTCCACGTGTTGTTATGCAAAAAGATGAAAATGGAATAACTCTTGAGCCAATCGAAGAAGTTGTTATCGATGTTGATGAAGAATATTCCGGTATTGTTGTACAAAAAATGTCTGAACGTAAAGGCGAAATGGTGGAGTTACGTCCTTCTGGAGGTAATCGTGTCCGCCTTGTCTTTTATGCCCCAACCCGAGGACTCATTGGTTATCAATCTGAACTTTTAACGGACACACGTGGTACAGCAATTATGAATCGCCTTTTCCATGCTTATGAACCTTATAAAGGAGACATTGCTGGTCGTGTTAATGGTGTTATGATTTCAAATGACAACGGTGAATCTGTCGCTTATGCTCTTTTTAATCTTGAAGATCGTGGACCTATGATCATCGATGCGGGTGTGAAAGTCTATCAAGGTATGATTATTGGCATCCACTCACGAGATAATGACTTAGAAGTTAATGTGTTAAAAGGGAAAAAACTCACCAATATGCGCGCTTCCGGAAAAGATGAAGCCGTAAAGCTAACGCCTCCCATTAAAATGACGTTAGAACGCGCCTTATCGTGGATACAAGATGATGAGCTTGTGGAAGTAACCCCTAAAAATATTCGTCTCCGCAAACTCTATCTTGATCCTAATGAACGTAAACGTTTTGAAAAAACACGTGCATCAATTTCAAATTAATTTCATAATCTCTTTGGTAAAATATTTATAAAATATTTAATTGTATTGAGCCTCACTATATTCCAGAAAGGATGTCTCTATGAATATTAAGGAAATACCCGTAGGCAAAAATCCACCAGAAGATATTAACGTTATTGTGGAAGTCTCCCTTGGTGGGCAACCAATAAAATATGAGATGGATAAAAAGTCGGGTGCATTATTTGTTGACCGTTTTCTTCATACATCAATGGTTTATCCTGGAAATTACGGTTTTGTCCCTCATACGCTTTCAGATGATGGTGATCCTATTGATGTCCTTATCTGTAATACCCGTCCACTTATGCCTGGTTGTGTTATCAATGTTCGCCCCATCGGAGCTCTAATGATGGAAGATGATGGTGGTAAAGATGAAAAAATTATTGCCATTCCCACTACAAAATTAACAAAACGCTATATCAATATTCATGACTATACAGACCTGCCCGAGATTACACTCAAACAAATTGAACATTTCTTCAAGCATTACAAAGATCTGGAACCTGGAAAATGGGCTAAAATTGAAGGATGGGGTGATAAAAACTTTGCTCATGAATTAATTAAGCAAGCTGTTGAGCGCAATAAAAAAGTATAACGATTTTAATAAAATAAAGCCTATAAAAAATAGGCTTTGTTATTTATTTTTTCTACGAGATGTAATCTCTAAAGGATTGCCATATCTGCTTTAGCTTTTCTAAATGTGTTGAAAAGTAAAGTTGTTTGTAGCGAGATATTGCGCCGCTTTTCAGAGAAATAGAAGAAGATGGGATTTTCCACTGCTTCGCAAGAAATTTAATGAGAGCTTTATTCGCTTTTCCATCTTCAGGAACAGCCCGAAGGCGTATAACCAGATATTGTTTTTCACCATCCCTACATTCAACCCCTATTATTTTGTCAACTGATGATTTAGGAATGAGATATACAAACAAAATCAAGTTATTTTCATCAACTTGATAAAACATGTATTCGCCTCAAGTAATATTTCTATAAATACATGTTTGAGTAAACGCGCCACATGAAAGTACGAATAAAATAAATAATAATAAAAACTATAATAGGTGAAATATCAATTGTTCCAAAATTTGGTAAAATTTGCCGGATACGGCTTAGAATGGGATTTGTAAGACGATATAGAAAGCTTCCTATCAAAACAACAAAGCGATTGCGCGAATTTATGATATTAAAGACATAAAGCCAAGAAAAAATGACACTAGCGATTAAAATATCAATATAAATCTCAAAAATCAAATCAATCGTTCGAAGCAATGCATAAATCATGCGTCATCCCTTTCAATCAAGGAAACAGAAGAGCGTATAGAAAACCTTCATTAAAGCAGGTCTGTGTATCAAAAAATGGTTTTATATTTCAATACTCTTTTTTCTTGAATAAAAACCAGACATCTAAATTCTTCATCTCTCTATTTAATGACGATGCAGTTAGAAAACAAATATCAAAATTAAAAATAGCACATAAAATAGAAGAAACAGCAAAAAATCTGAATATTCCTTAATAGGATTAATCTTAAATCTCATCATTTTAATTATTAATTATAAAAAACAAACAAACTAAAAGCGGCCTTTTAAAGTCCGCTTTTAGTTTTAAAATTATTTCTGCAAAGCAGTCAAACGATTAAGAGCACTGCTAAAACCATCTAGCTGAACAAATAAATCATTCAAAGCTGGTTCACCTGCAGCAGCAATTGTCATCGCCAACTTTAACTTTTTTCCAGAACGTAAAGCTGCTACGTGATTTTTGTCAAAAACGACAGGAACCACACAACCTGCTGGTACACAAGTCCGGATACCGGTTTCGATAACAGCTTTTCCCTCATCAACTTGTAAACGAACAGGCTTAGAAACCAAAATGCCAAAAGGAACTGTTAAATTACCAGATACAACACCCTCAGCATCGAGAGTAAGGCCCATAGCCACAACAACACGCCCCTGCTCATTCACTTCTTGACGGTGCATAAAACAAATTCTTTTCCCTTCTTGTATACCACAGTTAATAGTCCACAAACCGTAGGTTTCAGTCAACGAAGAAGCTCCATTTGGCAATGTCGCTGCCGCATCTTTTGATGCAGGAGGCTTTGAACTTGTTGCAAATGCAACAGATGAAATACTCAAGAGAGTAAAAACTATAAGTAAATTAAATAACTTTTTCATTTTATATTCCTGTTCTTTACATAAAAGATAAACATGTTTATTATTTATTATAATATAAAGCATCTTAATAAAAAAAGCTTTCTCATAATCATATAGCTTTTATAATGGTCTAAGGCTACCTCGAAATTCGCTGACAACTTTCGTATAAACGTGCTTTTTAAAAGAAACAGCAATCAACGGAAGGGTTTCTAGATCAATCCATTTCCATTGATCGAATTCCGCTTTATTGCCATCTGGTGGCGGATTAATCGCAATTTCAGAAAGCTTTCCTGTAAACTGGAAAGCAAACCATTTTTGTATTTGCCCACGATATTTATTTGTTAATGTGCACCCAATAAGTTCTTGTGGAAAATCATAATGGAACCAATTTTGTGCTTCTTTAATCAACTTTACAGATCGAATACCCGTTTCTTCATAAAGTTCACGATATGCCGCATCTAATGGTTTTTCATCTTCATCAATCCCTCCTTGAGGAAGCTGCCAACGATGAGATATGTCAATATCTGCATCTGCATGAATGGGCATCATTAAACGACGCCCAACCCACACTTTCCCCTCATGATTAAAGACAACAATCCCAACACATTTGCGATATGGAAGAATCTTCAAATTAATATCTGCATCCATTTAATATTCCTCAAAATCGCAAGCTATAGATATCAATTCTCACTTTAACACATCCTTATTGGGATCTGGTGGAAATGCTGCATTTGCCATTTCACCTCGTAACAGTTTATAGGCCTCATTCAATTGAATATCATCTTTAGGGTCTTTGGGAACAAAAGCAGCTGAACCAGATCCTTTATTACTTTCTCGTTTTCCTTTGATATGTCCTTTTAATGCAGACTCACCAACTTTTACATCATAACCTTTATATTTTTCAGGAAGTGGTTGCTCTACAATAATATCAGGCGTAATCCCTGTTCCTTGAATAGAAGTGCCTGATGGCGTGTAATAAAGTGCTGTTGTTAAGCGTAAAGCCCCATTTTCACCCAAAGGAATAATTGTTTGAACAGATCCTTTACCAAAAGACTGCGTCCCTAAAATTGTTGCACGACGATGATCTTGCAATGCACCCGCAACAATTTCAGAAGCACTTGCTGAACCACCATTAATAAGAACAATGAGCGGTTTTCCATTGATGACATCACCTGGCTTCGCATCAAATCTTGTCACATCACTCTTTTTGCGCCCACGAGTTGACACAATTTCACCTTTATTGAGAAAAGCACTCGAAACATTAACAGCTTGATCTAAAAGCCCACCCGGATTAAGCCGCAAATCAAGGACGTAACCTTTTAGCTTATCTTCAGGAATTTTAGATTGGATATCTTTAATTGCCGCTAGAAGATTATTTAATGTCTGTTCAGAAAACTGGATAACTCTTAAATATCCAATATCACCCTCAACCCGATATTTCACCGCTTTTACTTTGATAATATCACGAACAATCTTCACTTCAAATGGCTTATCAACGCCAGAACGAATAATTGTTAAGGTAATTGGTGTTCCAGGAGCACCTCGCATCTTATTAACAGCTTCATTCAATGTTTGACCATTCGTTTGTACATCATCAATTTTTGAAATAAGGTCTCCTGCTAGAATACCTGCTTTTGAAGCGGGAGTATCATCCATTGGTGAAACAACTTTAATTAAGTTTTTTTCCATAGTGACCTCAATACCAAGACCTCCGAACTCTCCTTTCGTAGAATCCCGCATATCCTTGGCTTCTTCAGCATTCAAATAAGATGAATGAGGGTCCAGTGATGTGAGCATGCCATTGATAGCATTTTCAATAAGCTTTTTATCATCTGGAACTGTAACGTATTGCATACGCACACGCTCAAAAACATCGCCAAATATAGCTAGCTTTTTATATGCATTATCTTCATTATTCGCAGCAACAGACTGCACCATAATCATTGAACAGGCGCCGAGCAATACCCCAGCGACCAAAAGAATAACTTTACGAATCATTTTGGCTCCTTCTTATTTTTTCAGTCTGCCACCAAGGAGTTGGATTTACAGGTTTTCCCTGCTTTCTAAACTCAATGTAAAGCATTGGAGAAGTTTTTCCTATATCCAATGCAACACTGTTTGAAATAAATTGCATCTCCATTATACCCAGAGGCTCACCTGAAAGAACAAACTGCCCCTGTTTTACATTAATTCTCGACATTCCAGTAAGAATGATATGATAACCATTTCCAACATTGAGAATGATTAAATGTCCGTAAGAACGAAATGGCCCAGCAAAAGCAACAAAAGCATCCACAGGTGAAATAACAACAGCTCCTGACTCTGTTTCTATCGTTTCACCAAAGCGCGTAATCTGCGAACTTTTGTTAGAGTGATGTATTCTTTTTCCTGAAACAGGAAAAAGTAAAGAACCTTTTCGGCTTTCAAAATTGGACTGTTCTAACAATTGTAAACTTTTCCGTACCTGTACTGATGCATCAGAGCTAAGTTTTGACTGACGATCGAGCTCTAAAATCAATTCTTCCAAAGACTGCGCTTTTTTAGCAAGAGCAATATTTTTTTGTTGCTGTTCTGTAAGTTCTTTTTCTGATTTTTTTTGTAGTTTGTTTTTTTGGTCTAATAAAAGCTCTAGACGTTTTCGCTGCTCTGCTTGATTTTGCAGTTTTGTCTTTAATGCCGTATATTCCGTAGTAATGGAATTACTCAAATTGGTCAACTCCTTGAGTTCCCCTTTTAAATCTCGTGTTTTCTCTTGCATCTGAGGAATAACAGTACCTAATAAAACAGAACTACGTATAGAAGCCAACGCGTCCTCTGGCTGCATCATAAGAGCAGGAGGCGGATTCAATCCCATACGTTCCAAAATTGCAAGAACTTCCGCAAATTCAGCACGACGATTTTTTAAACTTTGATAGACTTGTACCCGCTTTTCTATCATTTTTTTAAGCTTTTCTTCCCTTTTAGCAATATCATCTGCTACTATACGTTCTTCTTTAGCCGCCTTTATGAGTGCATCACTCAAAACACGTTGATCTTTTTTTAAATGCTCAACTTGATGCATAAGAAAAATAACACGCTCACGCGAAAATGAAATATTTTGGCGAATTTCTCCCAATTCTTTATGTACTTCCGTACTCCTCATTTCTTCCGCATGCGATACAGAAAAGCAAAAAAACATACTCAAGAGCAGAATGACAAATATGACGCACTCCTCATATAAATATAGCATCTTTCTATGAAGAAGCTTTTTCATTTGCAAAAACCATGACACCTCATCGTATACATTAGAGATGCTTTAAATGGTGTCAGCTAAAACAATATTAATAAACATATAAATAAGTGCTAAAAATTGAACAAAAATATTAAAAACGATGATACGGATGATTATTTTCAATTGTTACAGCGCGGTAAAGTTGTTCTGTAAGAAGAATACGTGCAATTTGATGTGGCCACGTCATCAAACCAAAAGATAAAAGAAAATCAGCATGCTTCCTTATTTGTTCATTATGCCCATCAGGTCCTCCCAAAGCGATGACGACATCTCGAATGCCCTCATCACGATAACACCTCAATTTTTCAGAAAAAGAAGTTGAAGAAATCGATTCTCCACGCTCATCTAACACAATTAATCGACATTTTTCAGGTAAAAATTCAATAAGTTTTCTCCCCTCTTCCTCCATACGTTGACAAACTGTTTGAGCACGACTTTCTGGTATCTCTTGTAACTTTTTTAAATGAAAGCCCACATCTCCAGAAATTTTAGAAAAACGATCCAAATAATGCTGAACTAGTTTTTGCTCCGCCCCACTTTTCATACGACCAACCGCAAAAACAGAAATTTGCATTTTAATGATCTCCGAAGAGAAGCAAAGCCGTATCGTTTAAATCCGGCGTCATCCATATTTTTTCTAAATTATAAAAAAGACGAATTTCTGGACGAAAAAGATGAATGATAATATCACCTGTATCAATCAATACCCAGTCACCTCCAGCAAGCCCTTCTACACGCACAAGCCCCTGCCCACTATCTTTCCAAGTATGTAATAAATGATCAGCAACAGACGATACATGACGCTGCGAATTTGCTGAAGCTATGACCATATAATCAGCCAAAGATGACTTCCCTCGAATATCAATAGCAACAATATCTTCTGCTTTTGTATCTTCTAAACTCTTGAGAATAACTTCAAGACTCTCACTCACAGAAAAAACTTTTTTTTCTTTTGAAGGCATAATTTCATAAGAGTGTTTGTGTGCAACGTTTTTCAGATCAATATCCTTTCTTATCGTTGTGGAATCTAAAAGAGACTTCTCTAAAGAGAAGCAGAATCTTATGAAATGTTCAAGAAAAATCATTTTTCTTCAAACGAAGGTTTGTTGAAGATTGAAAAGATAAAGGTCCATGCAAATAAGTCCAAACTGGTGGCTTGATAAAAGGTAATCGCTTACTTTCTCTCTCATCCAAACGAAAACGGCGATAAATATGTGCCATAGGAGAAGAAAGTGCTGACCGATTGCCTAAAGGACGATCAATAATCGCAATAGGAAGCATAGAGACGATATCATGCCATCGATACCAATGATGTATCGTCGCAAAACTATCTGCCCCCATAATCCATACAAAATTTACGCCACTGTAATGGGTAAGAATATGAAAAATCGTATCTACTGATACTTTGCTCCCTATAGCCTGTTCAAAACCTGTTAAGCGAATTTTTGGATGGTCAATAAGTTTAAAACTTAATTGCATTCTCTCCTCTAAAGAGAGCAACTGTGTGCAATCCTTTAAAGGATTTCCTGGAGTGATCATCCACCATAACTGATCAAGATACAAACGCCGAATGGCAATTTTTGCAACAAGAAGATGCCCCGCATGCGGTGGATTAAAGGAACCACCAAAAAGACCCACAACATTAGATCTTTCAACATGTGGCATACAATTTTTCCATGGAAAAAATAGTGTTCTCAAGCTCTAACCTGACCATTTCCTTTAACGTGATATTGAAATGATGTTAGCTGTTCAACACCTATGGGACCACGTGCATGCATTTTTCCTGTTGCGATACCAATTTCCATTCCAAAACCAAATTCACCTCCATCAGCAAATTGTGTAGATGCATTGTGCAGCAAAATAGCTGAATCTAAATGATTAAAAAAATTCTTCACCACTTCCAAATCCTCAGCAATAATCGATTCCGTATGTCCTGATGAATAACGCTTGATATGAGCAATGGCTCCCTCAACACCCTCAACCGTTTTAACAGAAAGAATAGCATCAAGATATTCATGCGACCAATCTTCTTCAGAAGCTAATTTGACATCTGGCATAAGAAAAACAATATCTTCTGTGGCGCGAATTTCACATCCCTTCTCCTGTAAAGCAGTTAAAACAGGAAGAAACTTTTTTAATGCTTGGCTGTCAATGAGAACTGTCTCAACAGCACCGCATATCCCTGTTCGCCGCAGCTTTGCATTTAAAACAATATTGCGTGCCATATTTAAATCTGCCGATTTATCAATATAAATATGACAAAGTCCCTCCAAATGAGCAAAAATTGGAACACGTGCATCAGACTGAACGCGGGCAACAAGGCTCTTTCCACCACGTGGTACGATCACATCAATCGCTCCATCCAATCCTTTGAGCATTTCCCCAACGGCAGCACGATCTGTCGTTCCAACCATTTGGATAGCATCTTTGGGTAAACCAGAGCGCTCTAAACCTTGTACCAAAGCTAAATGAAGAGCATGAGAAGAATGAAAGCTATCCGAACCACCGCGCAAAATCGCAGCATTACCTGCTTTTAAGCACAAAGAACTCGCATCAACTGTAACATTGGGACGACTTTCATAAATAATGCCAATCACACCAAGAGGTGTTCGTACACGACTTATATGAAGCCCATTTGGACGCGTCCATTCATCCATCACTTGTCCAACAGGATCAGATAAACGAGCAACTTGGCGAACACTGTCTATCATTGCACGTAAACGCAAGTCATCTAATTTTAGCCGATCAATTATTGCAGCTTTCAAATTATTCTGAGCAGCATTCTCTAAATCTTGACAATTCGCCCGTAAAATTTCATCTGACTGAGCCTCTAGACTTAAAGCGATCATTTCTAATGCATTATTCTTTTGCTCAGAAGAAGCAACGGCCAACGCTGCAGCGGCATAGCGTGCTTTTTGTCCCATATCTTTCATTTGTTCTTCTAAAGTCATCGTATTATCCACTCTGCGAAAACAATAAAAACAAAAGTAACTTTTTTAAACAGAATTGATCAAGCAACGTACAATCATATCATTACGATGCACCATAGCAGAGCGGGCCTCATACCCAAGAATAGCTTCAATTTCTTCACTTTTATGTCCTATAATGCGTACAGCCTCATCTTTGTCATAGCTTACAAGTCCACGCGCAATCTCAACCCCATCTGTACCAACAATTGCAACCGTATCCCCACGCTGGAAATTTCCCTCAACGCCAATAACCCCTGCTGCTAATAACGATTTTCCTGTTTCAAGAGCCCTAATGGCTCCTTGATCAATCGTCAAAACACCAGATGGATCTAAATGACCAGAAATCCATGTTTTCCAAGCATTGACAGATTTCTTACTTGCCGCAAAAAAACTCTTGCGTTCACCTTTGTCAATTGCTGCAAGGGGATTCATACGCTTGCCTGAAGTAATAATCATCGCCGTTCCAGCAGCATTAGCTATCTTTCCAGCATCAAGCTTGGTCTTCATTCCTCCCCTTGAAAACTCTGAAGCAGCAACATCTGCCATTTTTTCGATATCATGCGTAATGGATGCAACAAAAGGTATAAATTCAGCCGTTGGATCACCATGGGGAGACTTTGTATAAAGACCATCAATATCAGATAAAAGTATTAAAAGATCTGCCCCCATCATTGTTGCCACACGTGCAGCTAAACGATCATTATCACCATAACGAATTTCATTTGTCGCAACAGTATCATTCTCATTAATAACAGGTACTGCTCTAAAACGTAAAAGTACATTAATCGTCGCACGTGCATTGAGATAACGCCTTCGCTCTTCCGTATCAAATAAAGTGAGCAAAATTTGACCCGTTTTGAGCCCATGTTGAGCAAGCGCATCACCATAGGTTTTAGCTAACTCAATTTGCCCCAAAGCAGCACATGCCTGACTTTCTTCCAATTTCAAAGCCCCCTTAGGAAGCTGTAGCAATGTCCTTCCTAAAGCAATAGCGCCTGAAGACACCAACAATATCTCTACGCCTTTTTTGTGCAATTCAACAACATCACTAATCAAGCTGTTAAGCCATTCAACCCGCAAACCTGTCTGAGGATCAACCAAAAGGGCAGATCCAATCTTGACCACAATACGTTTATAGTGTGTAAGTTTTTGCGATCCAACAGCCATCTCAATCAACCTTGCTATCCCCACTAATCTCCTCTTTGCGTGACATTTCAATAATATGTGCACCAGCACGCAGCACATTTTCTAAACCTTCGCGGCTAACCGCAGAAAACATCATAACAGGTTGATCCGTTACTTTTTGCAAAGCTTCCTGTTTTGTTTTACGCTCTTCAATCGTTAGCGTATCTATCTGGCTTAAAGCAACAATTTCAGTTTTATCACTTAGATTATTTCCATATGCCTCAAGTTCATGACGCACAATTTGATATGCTTTTGCAACATCTTCTTCTTGAGCAGAAATCAAATGAAGGAGGACACGACAACGTTCCACATGTCCTAAAAAACGGTCTCCAATTCCCACCCCTTCATGGGCTCCTTCGATTAACCCCGGAATATCAGCCAAAACAAATTCACGACCATCAATTCGTAAAACACCAAGATGAGGATGTAGAGTAGTAAAAGGATAATCTGCAACTTTTGGCTTTGCCGCCGTTACAGAAGCTAAAAAAGTTGATTTTCCGGCATTTGGTAAACCAACAAGCCCCGCATCAGCAATTAACTTCAAACGAAGCCATATTGCACGCTCTTCTCCAGCCAAACCTGGATTTGCACGACGCGGTGCCCGATTTGTCGATGTTGTAAAGTGAAGATTGCCAAAACCGCCATTCCCTCCTTTTGCAAGGCGATAGCGCTGTCCCACTTCCGTTAAATCACATATTAACGTTGTATTATCTTCTTCAAAAATTTGCGTCCCAACCGGAACTTTAAGGATGACATCATCACCCTTCTCACCCGTCATATTACGCCCCTTGCCATGTCCCCCTGTTTTTGCTTTAAAATGCTGTTGGTAGCGATAATCAATCAGCGTGTTAAGCCCATCAACAACAAGAGCCCAGACATCACCACCCCGTCCTCCATTCCCTCCATCAGGCCCCCCAAATTCTATGAATTTTTCACGGCGAAATGATACTGCTCCAGAACCTCCATTACCAGAACGAATATAAACTTTAGCTTGATCAAGAAATTTCATTGGAAACACTCACTGAGGAATCAATCTCTCTACCTCTATAGGCAATACATTAATTTTACCAGTTTTTCATCATTGATAACAGAAAAACTGTCGCTATCGCTGATAACTCTTTGAGAAAAAAATCATCACATTTAAATAGGTTAAGTAAAGTTAAGTCTTCTTAAAAGAAGGTGCTATTCTTGTATTTTTTCCCTTAAATTCAAGCGCTAGAAGATAAAGCTCTACTGATTCTGATCGGCTTGCGGGTGGTTTAACATGGTAGACTTTTTTAAAATGCTGTTTTAATCTTGCAAGAAGAGTGTTTTCTGCTCCCCCTTGAAAAGCCTTTACTAAAAAATATCCCCCAGGCTTGAGAACCGAAAGAGCAAAATCAGCCGCAACTTCACATAAATAAATCGTTCTTAAATGATCCGTCTGACGATGACCTGTTGTTGGCGCTGCCATATCAGAAAGAACCACATCCGGTTTTGTCCCTAAAGTTTCAATTAATTTCTGCTGTGCATCTGTATGCAAAAAATCCATTTCCAACATGGCAACTCTAGGTAATGGATCAACATGTAAATAATCAATACCAACAACGCTAGGATCTTCATCACTTGACCCTACTATACGCTCAGCCACCTGACACCAACCCCCAGGTGCTGCTCCTAGATCAATAACCTTTTGACCTTTTTTCAAAAACCTATAGCGCTCATTAATTTCAATGAGTTTATAAGCCGCACGCGAACGATAACCATCTACTTTTGATTGATGGACATAAGGATCATTCAGATGCCTCTCTAACCATCGTCGTGATGAAGCTTTAATGGTTCCTGCTTTCTTTTTTACGCGCTGATATAATTCATGTGACCCTGAGCCTCCATAGCCACCTCTCGGTGTTTTTGTTATTTTTTTCATCGTTATTCATTGTCTCCATATTTAATTCTCTAACGCTTGAAATCTCTGCTCTTTCTATGACGACACCATACTCCATCGCGTAACATCAGCTCTATCAAAATTCCTTCCCTTAATCCACGATCAGCAACTCTTAAACGCTGACTTGGCCAAACTTCCCGAATAACATCTAAAATTGCACAACCAGCTAAAACTAAATCTGCTCTCTCGCGTCCAATAAAAGGACTTATGACACGTTTTTCTATATCCCATGATAATAGGCGTTGTGTCATAAGTGTAATGTCTGCATCATTCATCCAAATGCCATCCACTTTTTTCCTATCATAACGCTCTAAATTAAGATACATTCCTGCTAAAGTTGTAACCGTACCGGAGGTTCCCAAAAGATGAAACTTCGAACCTTGTGCTAACTCTCCTAATTTATGACGATCTGAAAAATTATTTAATAACCCTCGCACATAACTTTTCATTTTTTCAAAATCGTCTAAGCTAATATCATTCCCTCCAAAACGTTCAGCAAGCGTAACAACACCAACAGGAAGAGAAGTCCAAGCGATAATTTGTCGAGCTAAACGAAAAGAACGCTTTTGAGAAACATCAAGTAGCACAATTTCTGATGATCCTCCTCCAATATCAAAAAGCACAATTGCGTCAGTATTTGGTTCAACAAGTGTACTACACCCTGTAACAGCAAAACGCGCTTCTGTTTGCCGATCAACAATTTCCAATTCAAGACCTGTCTCCTCCAAAACACGCTGAATAAAATGTCTACCATTTTCTGCAGAACGACAAGCTTCCGTTGCAATCAAGCGATAACGCTTAATATGCCTTTGTTTTAGCTTTAAATGACAAATCTTTAATGCTTCAATCGCACGATCCATAGCTTGTGTATTAAGAAAACCGTTATTTATTAAACCTTCTCCCAATCGTACAATACGAGAAAAAGCATCAACAACACGAAAATATCCAGGTTTACTGGGAGATGCGATAAGAAGACGACAATTATTTGTTCCGAGATCAAGTGCCGCATAAAGAGGTGGAGATTTTACTGAATGGAACCGTCGAAGAAAAGGTGCTTTGAGTTTTTTTGTTTTTTGAGCACCTATCATTATCTGACTATGAAACTCAAAAGCTGCCTCAGATTGAACAAAAATCTGTTTCTGTTCATAATGTTTTTTTCTCTGTTGTCTCTTTATATCAACAAGGACAGAATATGCCTCTGTTCGTGACAATGCAGAATGATTATTTGTATTACTACCGCACTGATCATACAACTGATCTGCTTTGGTATCGTATATTTCTCCTCGCTTCAACTCTTTTGAACCATAATTTAACGGGGTCATTTCCCTTATCCCTTGAGCGTTCCCCCCAATAAATAAACGCGAAAACTCTTCTGCTCATTTCTAAATAAAGCAATAATGCAGCATCAAATGATAAATACAAGAAATCACTCTTTCTTTTCCTATCATTAAAATTTTCTACACTAGCATCATTCAGATTTTTGTATAATCTTTCGGTTGTTTCCGTAAAATCATGTTTCTCTTTATGAACTTAAAACTATAAATTAATCGTTTACGTTCACATCAATTTTTATAAATTATGCTCTTTTCTTTATACCATTTACACGGAGCACACCTCTATTGTAACAAACCTACACTATCATACTATTTGCTGACTCTTAAGGTTACAACAACCTATACATTAGTACGGTTTATAAGAAAAATTTTTTTAATCTCGTTATCCACACACGAGCCTCGTTTGTTATATGCAATGAAATAGCTTTGATTATGCTGAAATAAAAGTTCTGTAGTACCACAAACTGCAATTACAATAGCTGTTATTTTGTGAATACCAATAAAAACTATCGTTCAAAAAAATCTCTAGAATTATAAATTTATCTGAAAAATATTAATGCATAATCAGACCGCTTTAAAAATCCATTTGAAGCTTAAAAAAAGAATTTAGCCTACTCATTATTGTAAGGAATAAATCGAGTATTTCTAATCTTTTTTACTTTTAATAACTAACGAAATCATTCTTTAAGCATTATGGAAAACACTAACTTGATTTTCTATTACATATAAAGAACTTACTGTAACTTTATATTCATAAAACTCTCACTCTTTCCAACAAATCACCTCGATATCATATTATATAAAACTTCTTACTTATTTGACCTTATAATTTACACTCAGAAATATAATACAACAATTTATGGAAAAATGACTCTTGTTAAAAATACTCGATGGATTCTAAGGACGGAAAGAATTAAGTGCTGCATTTAACCCTTTAAATGGTACAGTAAAAGAAAATACCTTACCTTCTTTAGTTTTATAGGAAATACGTACCTTATTGTTCTGCTCTATTTGTTTAGTCAAAACCGGACCTACAGGTGATTGTGCCAAACAAACCGTTTCATTACATTGCGTATAATTAATAAGAACAGGTTTTTTAACACCTTTTACAAACATTTGAATCGGAACATTTATATCAGAATTTGGCAATGTTCGAAAAAGCATCACTGCTTGACCACTTGTCGTAGAAACAAGAGACCAACTAAAAATGGTATTTCCTTCTTGATCATGAACCGTCTGTGTCACATTACATATACCTTGCTTATGTTTCAGCTTTTGTTTTTCGTCACAAATCAAAGTCCAATCATAAAACTGCATAATAATTCGACGTGTTTCGCCAGGTTCTCCCTTAGGTATCGATAAGCGCGGTGGATGCACTGTATAAATATTATTGTTCTCGTTGGCAAAGCTTTCGCTCTTGCCTATTAAGGCAAGAGCAAACAGAACCTTTACTAACATACTTCTCGTTTTTACAATAACAGCTATTTTTTCTATTATCATCTCAACCTCAGAGTAATTCCAGCGCCTATTCCCCAATGACCTCCAGCACTTGTCACAGATACATTCGAGCGAATATTTCCATCTTCAGATGTATAACCAGCACCAATAGCAAATGCAGATTGACTGCGCCATAAACCACTCCCAAATGAAACACTTAAAGATCCTGGTATATCATAGTAACGTAAGTTGGACACCGCTAGACCAATAGCAGCAGCTTGTCTTGCTTCCTTGCGAACATCCTCAATAGCATAATTCAATGTCTCAAACTTCATATCCGTATAGGATTTCGACTCGTTAACAGCATCATTGACAAGACCACTAACTTTCTCATCCGTATACTTATTGGCATCTTCAAGAACTATCTTCATCTGCTCTTCAGTATAATCATGCAACTGACCACCATTAACAGCTTGCTGAGAACCTGTTTCAATC